>CAYUAG010000146.1:0-2324 GCA_964442615.1 uncultured bacterium | reverse complement strand
GAAGAATGTGAAAGTTGTATTGTTTTTTTGCATTCTATTTCCGAAGTGGTTTTTCCCTTTTTTGTTTTTTCTTTTTCATCCATTTTCCTTTTTTTCCCGTTCAGTTTTATGGTTGCTCTTGTCAGATTGCTACTGGTATAAATAATATTAAAAAAAATATACTTTTAATAACTGATAATTTTTAAAGTAAAACAGTCTTTTCAATTTTTGTTATAATCCTGAAATTGAGCCTTAAATGTTTTTTCAAGTTCATTCATTAATTGATCGATTAGCCAGGAACCATTTGCTGATATAAGATACGAATCAGAATCTTCTTTTTCAAGGATTTTACATTTTTCCCACTTTTTTATCAAATTTCTAATATTTAGTTTTTTAATTATATTTTCATCTATTCCACCACACATGAGTTGCACGGTTGCCGGTTTTATCTTTAAGGCTGTTTCGGTTTCAGCAATGCCGCCTTCAAGAACTGGAAATGTTAAATTTGTTTTTGCCAAATACCCTTTTATGTTAGGATGGCGGTAGCGATACGATCCTACCACACCATCTGCTGTGGGGCCAATAGCGATTAAATCTTCTTCCCGCAAAAGATGCCTGTAATACATATTTGAATCATTTTTTGCAAAATGAATAAAATGATTCTTTTTGTAACCTGCTCTGGATAATAATTGGTGTCCAATTTGAAAGAAAATGTAATTCAACGTTTCGTCGATTTTAAAATGTTTAAAATTTTCATTAATAAATTGGCGATTCCTTTGTAATACATTAAAGCGATACATGGACAGACCATCGATTTTAGCATCAATTAATTTTTTAACTGTATCAATAAAACCGGTTATGGTTTGTTGCGGTAGTCCATAGATAACATCACCGCAGGTTGTAAATTCTTTTTGTTTACATTGATGAATTAAACTGAGCACCTCAGATGTACTTGACTTTCTTCCAAGCTTGAATCTTAGAGGCTCCTCCAAAGTCTGTATTCCAATACTTATACGGTTGACATGAAGGGATTTCAAAAGATTTAATCTGGTTGGAGTTAGAAGTTGAGCTGTACATTCAACAGAAATTTGCGTATCTGAATTTACTGAAAATCCTCTGGTTAACTTCTGGATGACTTGTTTGAAATAGTGATCTGGTATACTATTGGGAGTTCCCCCGCCAAAATAGATAACAGTCACGGGCCGCTGTTTTAAACCAGGCACATTTGCCCACAACTTGATCTCATTTTTCAGAGCATTGATAAATTGTTCTATAGGGGTATTATCCCTTATAGAAACAGAAAGACAGTCACAGAATCCGCATTTTGCTTTGCAGAAGGGGATATGAATATACATGGATACAGCAGGTGATTTAGACTGTTCTGAAAGGTATACTTTGATCTTTTCCCATGATTGTTTACCTGTCTCATCATAACCTCTTATTTTCCATACGGGTTGCGGCATGTGATGTGAGTGAATGGAATAACTGTTTTTTACAGCTTCCCAGGCAGTAGCCACATCATCTCTATACTCTGAAGGTATTTTTTTAAGAATAGTATAAAAATGATTTTCTAGGTTATGTATGTTTTTTTTATTGACCATATTCGAATAATACTGTTTTGAGCCAGAAATTAAATAACTTGACAATTTTTATATTTATTACGCATTAAAATTTTATTTCAAGAATCCATATGATATATTTATTTTTTTCTTCTTATTAATTCGGATACCAGTAGCTACAACTGGACGAACTATCAGAAGTGCATACAGTATCACAGGTGCAGACGGTATCGCATGTACAAACATTCACTGTATTACAAGAGCAGCAATTTTCTGGATAATTATTATTATCACAATCAACTTCTATCTCACATGCTGGGTCTTTTAAAAAATCAATCATTTCTCCGATCGCAGTATTCCATATTATAATGATACTATCCCCAGAAGCCAATATGGTGCAGTCGGGACTAAAGGCTACGGAATTGACATCATCAGAATGCACTGTCAAGGTTTCTAACAGATTACCCTCAGGAAGACTCCATAGTTTAATGGTTTTATCACTACTCCCAGAAGCCAACATGGTGCCGTCAGGGCTGAAGGCCACGGAAAGGACATCATCAGAATGCTCTTCCAAGATTTTTAACAGATTACCATCAGGTATGCTCCAAAGTTTGATGGAATTATCACTACTCCAACCCCCACTACCCGAAGCCAATAACTTGCCGTCGGGACTAAAGGCCACAGAGAAGACATCATTAGAATTCACTTCCAAGATTTTTAACAGATTACCATCAGGTAGGCTCCAGAGTTTGATGGTATCATCCCAACTACCGGAAGCCAGCATGG
>CAYUAG010000145.1:0-5302 GCA_964442615.1 uncultured bacterium | reverse complement strand
TTTCAAAGAACAAAGAAAAATCATATAAGGGGGTACGATGTTATTCCGCATCCCTAAATTTACTTTTTTTCTTGACAAAACCCTACTGATCCTATTTAATATATTTGTTGTTCGGTTCGTTTGATTATTTCTTCCTGTAATGCTGGTCCCAGATCCACAAAATAATCACTGTATCCGGCTACCCGGACAATTAAATCCCGGTATTGTTCAGGATTTTTCTGGGCTTTACGCAGGGTTTTTGCAGTGACCACATTAAATTGAATATGATGCCCGTCCATTTTAAAGTAGGAGCGTATCAGGTGAACCATTTTATCCAGGTCTTTTTCATCAGTGAACAGCTGGGGAGTAAATTTCTGGTTTAATAAGGTACCGCCGGTGCGAATATGATCTATCTTGGCTGCGGATTTCAATACAGCTGTGGGGCCGTTTCTGTCCGCACCCTGGACCGGAGAAATCCCTTCGGACAGAGGAAGACCGGATTTTCTGCCGTCCGGAGTAGCACCAATCACACTACCAAAATAGACATGACAGGTGGTGGGAAGGAGATTTATTCTGAATTGTCCTCCTTTAGTGGTAGGTCGGCTTTCCACGGATTTATAAAATTCTTCAAATACATTTTTAAGATGTATATCAGCCTCATCAACATCATTGCCGTATTTGGGAGTCTGGGAGACAAATGTTTCTCTTATCTCCTCATATCCTTTAAAATTATTTTCAAGGATGTTCAGCAGTTCTTTCATGGGAAGCGTTTTATGATCATAAACATGATATTTCAGTGAAGTTAAACAGTCAGTAATAGTGCCCATGCCCACTCCCTGTATATAGGCAGTGTTGTACCTGGCACCTCCGGCATTATAATCTCTGCCGTTTTCAATACAATCATCAATTATCACTGACAGAAAAGGAGCGGGCAGAATATGTGCCCATAATCGTTCTATTATAACATTACCTTTAATTTTAACATCAATAAAATAATTGAGTTGTTTTCGGAAGGCAGCAAACAACTCCTCAAAGGTCTTAAAAGCAGTGGGATCACCTGTCTGCAGACCAATGCTTTTGCCAGTACGGGGATCAATTCCATTATTAAGAGTGATTTCCAGAACCTTTACCAGATTAAAATATCCGGTCAGTATGTAACTTTCCTTGCCAAAGGCACCGGTTTCCACACATCCGGAAGACCCTCCGTTTCTGGCATCAATAATGGATTTACCCTGACGGGTTAATTCCTGGATTATTTCATCCGTATTGAATATGGACGGCTGTCCGAATCCGGTTTTAATTATCTTCAATGCCCTTTTTAAAAAACGATCCGAATTTTTTTTACTTATCTGCACCATGGAACTGGGTTGAAGAATACGCATTTCTTCAATAACATCCAAAATCAGATAGCTGAGCTCATTAACTGCATCAGAGCCGTCCTGTTTAACTCCCCCCAGATTTATCAGGCAAAAATCCGTATAAGTGGCGCTTTCCTGAGCTGTTACTCCCACTTTGGGAGGAGCAGGCTGATTATTAAATTTAATCCAGAATGCCTGCAGCAGTTCCCTAGCCTTTTCCTCTGTAAGCGTTCCCTGCTGTATCTCTTTTTTATAAAAAGGATATAGATGCTGATCCAGGCGTCCGGGATTAAAAGAATCCCAGGTGTTCAGTTCTGTGGTTACTCCCAGGTGAATAAACCAGTAGTGCTGGAGAGCCTCATAGAAGGTCCGGGGTGCATTCTCAGGTACAGTGTTGCAGATTTCAGCGATTTTCTCCAGTTCCTTTTTTCTTTTCTGATTGGATTCCTTTTTGGACCGTTCTGCAGCTTTCTCAGCATAGCGTTGCGCATAGGCAATTAATCCTTTACAGGCTGTCTGCATAGCTCTCAGCTCTTCCCGTTTGTCATAGGCTTCCGGATCACGGTAAAAATCAAGAGTATCAATTGATTGCTGTATGTCTGCTATAAAATCAGCCATTCCTTTCTTAAAGATATTCTCACCGGCTACGGTATGTCCGGGAGCCCGCTGCTCCTGGAATTCAGTGAATACACCGGCTTGGTAGGCATCGATCCACTTTTTATCAACCTGTTGAAAAATTCGGTCACGTATGGCTCTTGATTTCCAGAAAGGAATTATTTCTTTCGAATAAAGCTTTTTAGTTTCCTCAGACACTTTAAATGATATTTTTTTTCTGGTATCGAGCGTCCGAAGATCATTCATGCTGTGCACACAAATCTCAGGGTAGGTGGGAGTTGCCTTGGGCGCAGGTCCCTTTTCACCCACTATCAGTTCATCGTCATTTATAGGAATTTTTTTGTTTTCCATAATGTGGGTAAAAGCCAGAGCTCTGGCTACTGGTGCAGAAACTGTATTGGCTTTTCCGGACCGGTAAAACTCAGTAATAAGCCGTGCTCTTTCAGGGGAAATTGTCTCTGTGGCATTCAGACTTTGTTCCCTGAGTCTTGTTATGCGGTCATTCATGTTACCCTCCGATTTTTGTTACAAAACCGCTTTCTTGAAATTGTTCTTGTAGCTGTTTCATTCTTTTCTCTGAAGGTGATTTAGTGTTTTTCAGTTTATTTTGTCTTTCTAAATCCTGATATTTTTTATCTCCCAGATGGTTTAAAGGGAGAAGACTCACCTTGGTGATATTGTTCAACTGCAGCATGAATTGTATTATCTGATCTACATTCAGGGCAGTATCTGTAATGTCAGGAATAACAGGTATGCGGATATTTATTTCAGTATCCTGATGGGATAAAAAGATCAGGTTATCTTTAATGGGTTGAAAACTGACACCAGTATACTTTTTATGTTCCTGATCATCCATTAATTTAAGATCAAACAGAAATAAGTCAGATACAGGAATGATTTTTTTTACAAAGTCAAGTGATGCATACCCGCTGGTATCAACTGCTGTGTGAATCTCTTCTTCCTTGCAACCTACAAGAAGCTGATAGAGAAAATCAGGCTGATCCAGTGGTTCTCCGCCTGAAAAGGTTGCTCCGCCTCCGGATTCATCATAGAAAATGACATCTTTTCTGATCTCATTCATTACCTCTTGTGCAGTCATAGTTATGCCGATCAATTCTTTGTCTCCTTTGTGTTGGAGATGGAATTTTTTTTTGCTTATACCTGCAGGAACTATATCAGGTTCATGATTCTGACTTTCAGGATTATGACACCACCAGCAGGAAAGAGGACATCCTTTAAGGAAAACTGTGGTTCTGATTCCAGGTCCGTCGTGAATGGAGTATTTTTTTATGTCGAAAATTGTTCCTGTTATCTGTTTCATATTAACCATAAATTTATTACTATTCTCTACAATTTGAATAAATCAAGTATATTATTTTTTAGATACCGCCATTTATTGAACTACCTCAAAGTTCAAGTGTGGAGCAATTATTTGTCGTGTACGTACACAAAATGTATAAAAAAAAACACCCAAAGTCAATAAAATATTATCATGGAACACAAAAAAAGATTCTGATTCATTAATTTACCACAGCAATTTTCCCCTGGCGCAGTACTTTTCTCTCGGAGGAGATTATATAGGTGTATATTCCTCCTGAAACTTCTCTTCCTTGTATATTTATTCCCTCCCATTTTAATATGGTTGATCCGTTAAAAGTGGATTTATCTTCCCAGACAAGATAACCAGAGGGTGTAAAAATTTTAATTTCAACTTCATTTGATTGATTTAATTCAAAAGGTATAGAAACATAATTATGTTCACCAATAATAAAGGGGTTCGGATAACATACAGGTATGTCTTTAGTTTTAATAAGTTCAGGAGAAGTAGCATCAATAAAAATCATTTTATTGGTATTATCAGGCTTTTGAATGATAGCTGTTCCTTTAATCAAATTACTTTCTTCAGAAGAAAGATTAAGATACATACCTTGAGTTAAGTAATACTGGAAAATGTTATTCATGTCCCGGGTGAAATTCATAGTAAATTCTTCATTAGAATCGTAAAATATTAGTGTATCTGTGTTTACAGGGATCAAGGTTAACAAGGTTTCATCCAGTAAAATAAATTTATAATATTTGGCTCCTGTTGAAATAATCACATCTGATATAGTAGTATCATTGGTTAGAGTATACATGCCATCTAAATCTGAGTCCCGGATTTCTGGATAATAATTGCCCTCAGGATAGTAGTTTATGGTATCTGCTCTGGAACCGGTAAAATAATTCCATCCGTAAAACAGGGTGAGTTCGTTTTGAAAATTTGTTCCATTATCATTTAAAACTTTATCTACAGCCTGTATTGCAGGGTAGTCAATAATATAATTCCAGATATCTACTACAAAATTATTTCTCTGTAATTTTTTTTCCATAAAATGAAACCAGAGGCATAGACCATATTCATGTAATCCGTCGAAGGTATTAAAAGGAATATTGGTTGACTGAAAAAAGGCATCAAGATAGTTTATGTATTGATTAACATCATCATATAAAACATCTTCTATCCAGGTGGAGCCAACCTCCATAAGAAAAATATCATTATTACGAAAGTTATATCCCAGCTGAATCATGTGAAAAAATTCATGAGCAGTAGTAATTTTCATTCCATCTAGTAGACTGGTAGGGGTATGTATGTAGTCATTGTCAATTGTTATGTATGATGTCCAAACAGTGGGATTAATAGAGATTTTTGTATCAAAAGATGTATACCCATAATAGTTAGGTATGTTTTTAATGTAAACATCCCATTCGGGTCCGTCTTTAGTATCAGGAGGTGGTTTATTCAATCCTATTGATAGAACTTCAACCTGGTAATTATAATCCAGAGTCTTTGCCACCTCTTCAACATAATCCGGAATTCCAGATTCATCCAAATCTTCCATTGGTACTGCATCTGATCCCCAAATAGTATAATGTATTTTGAAAAGTGAGTCTGGTGAAATTATTGTAAAAGGTAGATCCGGGCGAGAAAGATATTTATTTAAAAATTCTTTTTGAGAGGCAGAAAATTTATTAAAGTTCATTGTTATCTGAGCCTGTAATCCGAAACCACATTTTTGGACTTCAAAATCAAGATTTTTATATTCTACGGGTAATTTATCCGGAGCAAACATAGCTACAGCATGGAGATAGAGGGCATCTGTTTGGGAAATTTTGTTTTGAGCAACCTCTTTATTCACAGTTGTGGAAAAATTTTGAGCAGTAGCATTATAGTAAAACAATGTTAAAGTTAAAAATGAAGTAATAATAGTTTTTTTCATTATGTTTTTCCTAAAATATTTATCATAGTCTTAAAAATAACCACAGAGTTCCTATAATAAAAGTGGCCTCCTCGCTGCAAATACCTTAATATT
>CAYUAG010000144.1:0-5750 GCA_964442615.1 uncultured bacterium | reverse complement strand
GTGATACTGTTATAGAACCATATCTTTCTGATCAGTGGTTTGTAAAGATGAAACCACTTGCGGAACCTGCAATAGAAGCTGTAAAATCAGGTAAGATTGCATTTTATCCTAAACACTGGGAAGAGACCTATTTCCATTGGATGGAGAATATACAGGATTGGTGTATCAGCAGACAGATTTGGTGGGGGCACAGAATACCTGTCTGGACCTGTAAGAATAACCACACTTTTGTAAGTCGGGATGAACTAGCTAAATGTCCTGAATGCGGAGATACCAGTCTGGTTCAGGATCAAGATGTTTTGGATACCTGGTTTTCATCCTGGCTATGGCCTTTCAGTACCCTGGGTTGGCCTGAGGATACAAAGGATTTAAAAAAATTCTTTCCAACTGATACTCTGGTAACAGGACCAGATATAATTTTTTTCTGGGTGGCAAGAATGATAATGGCCTCTCTTGAATTTAGGGGGAATGTACCTTTTAAAAAGGTATATTTTAATGGAATGATTCGTGATATGTCTGGCAAAAAAATGTCTAAATCACTTGGAAATTCTCCTGATCCCATCTGGCTCATCAATGGATGCAAAAAAGACGCAATAAACACTTTTGCTGCTAATAATCCGACCTATAAAGAAGGTGTACCTGCATATGGTGCAGATGCTGTTCGCCTGACCATGGTGTATCTTACTCCTCTCGGAGGTGATATTAATTTTGATCATACCCTGGTGGAATTTGGACAAAAGTTTTGTAATAAACTATGGAATGCTTCTAGGTTTGTGCTCATGAATCTGGATGATGATTTTGATATAAACAATTTTATGATATCAGATGTAAACACCCTGGAAATATATGATAAGTGGATAGTAAGCAAACTACAGCACACAGTTGTTGAGATTAGAAAAGGATTAGATTCATTCCGCTTTAATGATGCAACCAGAGTATTATATGATTTTGTCTGGGGTGATTTTTGTGATTGGTATCTTGAATTCACTAAATCACGTCTTTATAAAAATGAAAATGATAAAACCCGCCAGATGGCTCAGAATGTGCTTGTTTATATTTTACAACAAATAGTAAAACTGCTGCATCCCTTTATGCCATTTATTTCAGAGGAAATCTGGCAGGCGTTACAGCAGTTTTCCTTGGAAAAGGAGAGCTTCAAATCAATTATGTATGAATCCTATCCTGTAGTAAATAACAGTTTAACTAATAATGAAATAGAAGCCAATATTAACATAGTGCAGGATACAATCAGTGCAGCTAGAGAGATTAGAGGGGAAATGAATATTCCTCCTCACAAAAAAATCAATCTTTTAATACGGGGGAAGAAGGAACATTTATATATTCTTGATAGTTGTAAAGATGACATTATAAAACTCACCCAGGCAGAACATATAGAAATAAAAGATGATATTAAAAAGCCTGATAATTCAGCAACAGCCATTATACACGATTTGGAAATATTCATACCCTTAACAGGTATTATTGATCTCAAGCTAGAAAAAGCACGAATTAAAAAGGAGATGGATCGTTTAGAAAGATTATTACAAGGAATAGATAAGAAGTTACAGAATGAAGAGTTTGTCAATAAAGCTCCTGAGAATGTGGTTGAAAGGGAAAAGAATAAACGGGAAAATTTTAAAAATAAGTATGATAAACTACATGAAAATTTGAAAATGATAAGCTAAGTAATTATCTGTATTTTATATGATTTCTTACCTTAGGGATGTTAAAAGAATGGCTGGAAGAATAAAGAGAACATTAGGATTCCATAGCTATGTTTTCCTGGTTTAAAAAATAAATGAAAGAATAGTAATTTTAGATAAGGAGATACAGCCATGAAAAATTTAATTAAATGTATCTATATACTATTTTTTATACCCCTTCCATTATTCTCACAGAACATTTCTCTTACTATTTATAATAATGATCTTGCCTTGGTACGGGAGATACGTAATCTTAAAATCAAACAAGGGAAATCAGAATTATCCTACCTAGATGTGGCAGCTAAGATAAAACCTACTTCTGTACATTTTAAATCAATAACTTCTCCTGATAAATTAACCATCCTTGAACAAAATTTTGAATATGATCTGGTAAGTTCAGTGAAAATAATGAAAAAATATGTGGATGAGACAATTCAGATTGTTACTAAGGAAGGGGATGTGTTTGAGGGAATATTACTCAGTGCTGAGAGGTCAAATATAGTGTTACGGGATAAATCCGGCAAGATAAAGATAATTGGAGATGATATTATCCAGTATTTTGATCTTCCTGAACTTCCGGAAGGATTGATTACCCATCCCACTCTGGTCTGGCTGGTTAACAACCAGGGAGGAGAAAATCAGAAGACAGAGATCAGTTACTTAACCAATGGAATGAAATGGCAAGCAGAATATGTAGGAGTGGTGGACAAAGATGACAAAGCCATGGAGTTTTCGGGATGGGTTTCCATATATAATGATTGCGGTAATACCTATGAGAATGCTAAACTGAAATTAGTGGCAGGGGATGTACATACTATTGAAGAGCAAAAAAGATATTTACTACCCAGGACTGCAAAAATGGAAGCTCTGGCTGCTGAACCTCAGTTTGAAGAAAAAGCTTTTTTTGAATATCATTTGTATACACTTAATAGACAAACAACTATAAAAAATAATCAAACCAAGCAGCTCTCTTTATTTCCTCAGACTACCGCTCGAACAGAAAAAGTTTATATTTATGATGGACAGAGATATAAAGACAAAGTTAGAGTTAACCTGGAGTTTCAAAACAGTAAGGCATCTGGATTAGGTATGCCTTTACCTAAAGGTAAGGTCCGGGTATATAAAAAAGATACTGACGGAGCCCAGGAATTTATTGGGGAAGACCGGATAGACCATACTCCTTCAGATGAAAAAGTACGAATCTATTTAGGTAATGCTTTTGATATTGTAGGGGAACGGAAAAAGATTTCCAGTGAGAAGATTGGAAGCAGAGTACGTGAAGAAAAATATACCATCAATATTCGTAACCATAAAAAAAGTAGTGTAGATATTGTGGTTGTAGAACATTTTTGGGGTGATTGGGAGATTATCCAGCAATCTCATTCCTTTAAGAAAAAAGATGCCTATACTGCTGAGGCAATTGTTACTGTTCCTGAGGATGAAGAGGTCGAAATTGATTATATGGTCAGGTTGAGGTGGTAATTAAGAGGATAGAAGATAGATGTTAGAAGTTAGTCCCCCTACCCATAATCCCTAAAACCTATCTATCTTCTGTTTTCTATCCTCTGACTTTTAAACTTCTAAAAACTGTAATTGTATGTCATCAAAATATTTAGAACTACATACATCAGTACAATATATCAAAGGAATTGGACCTAAAAGGGCTGAACTCTTAGCAGAAGTGAATATTGAAAACACTGAAGACCTGATTAACTACTATCCCAGAAAATATTTAGACCGAAGTAATTTGGTAAAAATAAATTCTTTGGAAAAAGATCAGCAAGTAACTGTAATAGGTAAAGTTCTGTCCAGAGAAAAAGTGTTAGGAAGAAAAAAGCGCTTTATAGTAATGGTGGGAGACGGAACCGGTATTTTGCAGTGTGTATGGTTTCAGGGGATTCATTATATCCAGAATGTATTCAAAAAGGGTGAAACCATTGCTTTCAGTGGTAAAGTCGGCTATTTTCACGGTCCTCAGTTGATTCATCCTGAATATGATAAAATTTCCCAAGAGGGGGAATCCGATCCCCTTCATACCGGGTGTATCGTCCCTCTCTATCCTTCTACGGAAAAGCTGAGGAGAAGGGGATTTGACAGCCGGGGATTCAGAAGGATCATTCAACGGGCAATTCAGCTTCTTGAAGATAAAATTAACGAAACCCTTTCTCAATCAATAATTAACAAACATGCATTAATGGGTATTTCAGATGCTCTTCAGAATATTCATTTTCCCCAAAGTTGGGATTTACTTAAAAAAGCCAGAAAAAGATTGAAATTTGAAGAGCTTTTTTATATCCAGTTATACCTTGCTCTGCAGCGAAAAAATACCAGAACCTCTGACCAGGGTATTGAATTTACTCAAGTAGGAGAGTTGACCAGTAAATTGGTTAAAGGCCTACCATTTGAGTTAACTGATGCTCAAAAAAAAGTCATGCGGGAAATTCGCAGAGATATGAAAACCAAAGAACCTATGAGCCGTTTATTGCAGGGAGATGTTGGATCTGGTAAAACTATTATTTCCTTAATTGCCATGCTTATTGCTGTAGAGAATGGCTATCAGGCTGCCTTAATGGCGCCTACTGAAATTTTAGCTGAACAGCATTTTATTACTATTCATAAGTTACTTGAAAATTTGGGAGTTAAGGTAGGATTATTCAAAGGTTCAAAAAAGAGTTCCTTTAAAAGTGATGACCTGGAAAGTCTTTCCAAAGGAGAGATTGCTATAGCGGTTGGTACTCATGCCCTTGTACAAAAAGGTGTACGTTTTAATAAACTTGGTTTTGTGGTGATTGATGAACAACACCGTTTTGGGGTTATGCAAAGGGCGGTTTTGGGGAAAAAGGGTGATAATCCGGATGTTCTGGTTATGACAGCCACACCCATTCCCCGTACCTTAGCTTTAACCCTTTATGGAGACCTGGATATTTCGGTTTTAGATGAAATGCCGCAAGGGAGACTGCCAGTAAGGACAATATGGAGAAGGGAGAATAAGAAGAGAGAAATCTATGACTATATTCGGAATGAAGTTGTAAATGGAAAACAATGTTATATTGTCTATCCCCTGGTAGAAGAATCTGAAAAGCTGGATTTACTGGCAGCAACCAAAGGATTCGAAGAATTATCTAAAGAAATTTTTCCGGAATTTAAGGTAGGCTTGCTTCACGGCAGAATGAAGGGGGAGGAAAAGGAGGGGGTAATGCAGGATTTCACATCCGGTAACATTCAGATACTTGTATCTACAACTGTAATTGAGGTAGGAGTAGATGTTTCAAATGCAACTGTAATGCTGATTGAACATGCTGAACGTTTTGGACTTACCCAGCTTCATCAATTACGAGGCAGAGTTGGACGAAGTACAGATAAATCCATCTGTATACTTTTAACCCATGGTTATCTTACTGATACTGCCATGAGAAGAATTGAGGTTATGGTAAAAACAAATGATGGTTTTAAAATTGCGGAGGAGGACCTTCAAATCAGAGGGCCAGGTGAACTTTTCGGAACCAAACAACACGGTGAGCTTAATTTTAAAATTGCGAATTTAATGACAGATAGAGAGCTTTTAGAACAGGCCCGGAAAGAGGCATTTTCTTTAGTTGAAGAAGATCATCAGCTTGCTCAGGAAGAGCATGCAGTGATCAAAAAAACCTATCAGAATCGGTATAAGGGGAGATATGAGTTGATCAGGGTAGGGTGAGGGTGGTGGTTATCTAGGGCGATCTTATGCAGGCCAAAAAATTGAATATCGAATATCGATTAAGGAATGATTATTTAAGAAGTTGTTTAATCAGGAAATTCTGTAGATTCTGTAAATCCTGTCTGATATTGGGGGAAGTGTGTGGAAAAGAACACCCCTCTGTCCGCCGTTGGCGGACATCTCCCCTCAAGGGGACACCCCTCTTCCTCGGCTTGCACCGAGGGTCTCCCCTCAAGGGGAGAGTTGTCATAAATACCCTCCCTTGAGAGCTTGTCCTGAGCCATGTTAATGGCGAAGGAGAGGATTTAGGTGGGTGTCTTTCCCGCACCGCGGGGGCTCTCCGGCCCCTG
>CAYUAG010000143.1:0-6263 GCA_964442615.1 uncultured bacterium | reverse complement strand
TTAAAAATTTTAATGAATACATTATTAGATATATTAACTGGTATTCTTATATCTCTAAAAAGAGAGATAGTATAATAGTTATACCATTTGCATTGATAGTAAATAATTTAAAAATGACTTTGAAAATTATATCTAAATATTCTGGTATAGATTTTAGTACAAAAGGTTTAAAAAAAACTGAAGAAGAAACAATGATATATATGAAAGTTTGGAATCATGAGTATGGTCAGGAGGGGAAAATATCCTTACCAAATGAAGAAAGAAAAGAAGCAAAAAAAATTGTAATTAAAAAATTAAATAAATATGGTAACATACATAAGGCGGAATCAATCTATAACAATATCATTGAAATAATTAATAAAAAATATAATATTAACTAAGATGAATTTTCGAAAAAACATGATCATAAAAAAAACATATAGATATCTAATGCATCTTCCAAGGATGTTGTTTAATTTATTTAGAAATGAGAGTTATAGGGAAAGTTTTTCTCCGGTTATCTGCAATTCCTTCCCCAAAAGTGGCACGAACCTACTTCTCCAGGTTTTACAATGTCTTCCAAACGTTAAAGACTGGGGTTTATTTTTAGCTTCCATGCCGTCAATAACTTATCAGGAAAGATCCGCGAAAAAATTGTCAAAAAAAATCAACTCAATATCTGCAGGGGAATTGGTAGGTGCGCATATTTTTTATTCTGATGGTATAAAAAATACAATAAATGATAGAAATATCATCCATTATTTTATATATAGAGATCTCAGAGATGTTGTTATTTCAGAAGCACATTATTTAACCGATATGAATCGTTGGCATCGTTTACATAAATATTATAAAGCATTGCTGTCTATGGAAGATAGAATTTCTTTCTCTATAACAGGGGCAATGGCTAATCATTTTCCCTATAATTATCCCAATATTGCAGAACGGTTTAACCGTTATAAAAAATGGCTGGATGAGCCTGATGTATTTACTGTAAAGTATGAAGATTTAAATTCTGATAATGTAGAATCCGTTGTTCGAAATATAATCCGTTTTTATATTCAAAAATCAAATAAAGAAATCAATGAAGATGAATTTGTGAAAAAAGCTTTGATGAATATAAATCCTGAGCATTCTCACACATTTAGAACCGGGAAATCAGGTAATTGGAAGCATATATTTACAGAATCACATAAAGATTTAATGAAGAAGATGGCAGGTAATTTGTTAATAGAATTAGGTTATGAAAAAGATTTGAACTGGTAATAAATAAGGATAGATATGAAACAAGCATTAGTCTGCGGTGCAGGTGGATTTATTGGTAGTCACCTGGTAAAAAAATTAAAAAAAGGAGGGAATTGGATTTGTGGTGTGGATTTGAAATATCCAGAGTTTGCTCCTACAGAAGCTGATGATTTTGTGATCGGTGATTTAAGGGAGCAAAAGGTGGTACGAAGTGTAGTAGATCGTGATTTTGATGAAGTGTATCAGTTAGCTGCCGATATGGGAGGAGCAGGATTTGTGTTTACGGGTGATAATGATGCGGATATTATGCATAATTCTGCGTTAATAAATTTAAATGTTTTAGAAGCCTGCTGGAAAAGAAATGTTAAAAAAATTTTCTATTCATCATCTGCCTGTATTTATCCTGAGTATAACCAGGAAGATCCGGATAATCCCAAAACTGCAGAAGATTCTGCTTATCCTGCAGCTCCTGACAGTGAGTACGGATGGGAGAAGTTATTCAGTGAACGCATGTATTTAGCTTTTCACAGAAATTATGGTTTGGATGTCCGTATTGCCCGTTTTCATAATATATTCGGTCCTGAGGGTTCATGGAATGATGGTAGAGAAAAAGCACCAGCAGCATTTTGCCGTAAAGTTGCTATGGCAAAAGATGGTAGTGATATTGAAATGTGGGGGGATGGAAAGCAGACCAGATCTTTTTTATATATAGATGAATGTCTGAAAGGTGTAGAAAAGTTAATGAAATCTGATTTTATTGGACCAGTAAATATAGGTTCTGAGGAAATGGTATCTATAAATCAACTGGCAGAAATGATTATGGATATTGCAGGGAAGAAGCTTTCTATAAAACATATTTCCGGACCACTCGGAGTAAGAGGCAGGAATTCTGATAATAAGCTTATTAATGAAAAACTGGGGTGGAAGCCTGGGGAATCCTTAAAGTCAGGTTTAAAAAAAACATATCCCTGGATTGAAGAACAGGTAAAACAACTTCAGGCTAAATAATAATAATGAGATTATTGATACACGACTATTGTGGTCATCCGTTTCAATTTGATTTAAGTCAAGAACTGGCAAAACGTGGTCACCAGGTGATTCATGTGTATACCCAGGCAAGC
The DNA here is from genome assembly GCA_964442615.1 of uncultured bacterium. Classification (GTDB taxonomy): domain Bacteria; phylum Zhuqueibacterota; class QNDG01; order QNDG01; family CAYUAG01; genus CAYUAG01. The sequence goes on along the minus strand of CAYUAG010000143.1, from coordinate 3,918 downwards.
GGTGGCCCTAAGGCTGGGTTTGGTATCAATAAAAAAAATCTTGAAGTAAAAAATATAGTTATAAAAGTTATTCAAAAACGTAATTTTATGTATAGATGGATGCAGGAATCATCTTATGGGAATTTAGTTACAGACTTTATGGAACAATGGAAACCTGAAGTGATTATTTCCGCCAATACTCCTCTGGCAGCTCAGCGGAAAATGGTGAATTGGGCAAATCGAAACCGGATTCCTTTTGTCTTCTGGCTGCAAGATATTATCAGTGTCGCTGCTAAATCTATTTTTAAAAAGCGCCTTGGAATTCTGGGTAACCTGGTTGGCTTTGTTTTTCATAGGATAGAAAAAAAAGCGCTTTTATCTTCAAAGCATGTGGTGGCTATTACCAATGATTTTAAAGATATTGTCCAGGATTGGGGTATTGAACCTAAACGTGTATCAGTAATACCTAACTGGGCGCCTATAGAGAAGATACAGGTTCTAAATAAATCCAATCCTTTTTCCAAAAAGCATGGACTAGATGAAAAGTTTGTGGTGCTGTACTCCGGTACCTTGGGTATGAAGCATAATCCTGAACTGATTGTTAGAGCATCTAAGGCATTTAAAGAAGATCAGGATATACTGTTTGTAGTGGTTTCCGGTGAATTTGGAATGGCCTACTTGGTAAAATCAAAAAAAAAATGGTCTTTGAACAATCTTTTGTTACTTCCCTTCCAGCCCTTTGATCTTCTTCCACAAGTTTTAGCATCTGCTGATGTTTTATTAGTAATATTGGAACCTTCTGCAGGAGTATTCAGTGTTCCATCTAAGGTTTGGTCTGGTTTTTGTGCAGGTCGTCCTACAGTTATGGTGGTTCCCGAACACAATCAAGCGGCTCGAGTGACTCGAGAAATTGAAGCCGGATTTATTGTACGAGAAAATAATATGAATGAACTAATTTCAAAAATTAAGTTACTTAAATCCAATAAAAGATTATGCAAAAAAATGGGTTCCAAAGCCCGGTCTTATGCAGAAAAGCATTTTCCTGTGGATAAGATTGCGGATAAATTTGAAAAATTATTTGAATCTATATAAGTAAATTGAAAACATGCTAAAAAAACAAGCAAAATTTTTCATCAATGCCTGGAGAGTGATGGACCTTACAATCCATTTCCTCTGCTTTATCTTAGCCTATCATCTCAGATTCAATTATTTTCCTCTGGTTTCAGACCGGATTCCTGGTTTTCGGCGGTTTTTATTAAACTTGGCAGTTCTTTTGGTTTTCTGGTTAATTGGCACCAGAATTTTCAGATTATATAAGTCAAAACGCTTGCAAAAATCTTGGGTGGATTGGAAACCTATTTTGTATTCTTTGCTGGTAATGATCCCCTCCTATGCAGCTCTGGGATTTATATTCAAGGCTTTGGATATTTCCCGTCTTATGCTGGCCATTTACAGTGCACTGGTATTTTTTACCCTGGGAATCTGGCATCAATTTGTCAGAATCTTGCTTGGTATTGCCCGAAGGAGAGGGTATAATCAGCGAAGTATGCTTATAGTGGGGGGCGGTTCTGTTGGGAAAAGGCTGGCAGAGCAGTTTCAAAAGCATTCTGAATATGGATTTTATATTATCGGTTTTCTGGATGATCACCAACAATTTGTGACCTTTAATCATTCCAAATACAAGGTATTGGCTAAAACCGATAAGCTTTATGAAATCCTCCAGAACATAAAAATAGACAGGGTAATGATAACCTTGCCTCTTTCCAGTTATGAAAAGATTCAGCAGTTGATTTCAGCGTGTGAATACATTGGGGTGGAGGTAAATATTGTTCCGGATCTGTTTCGGTTTATAAATTTTAGAACCAAAGTTATTGACCTGAATGGAATACCAGTTATAGGTGTACGTAACAATCCGGTGGATTCCTGGCAGTATTTGTATATAAAAAGGCTATTTGATATTGTTTTCAGCTTTCTGGCCCTGGTGTTTACAGCTCCGGTAATGCTGGTTTCTGGTCTGGTTATTAAGCTCTCTTCCCGGGGACCCATGTTTTTCAAACAAAAAAGGATAGGATCTAACGGTAAGATATTTGAATTCTATAAACTCCGCACCATGGAGCCCAGGCCCACAGAAGAAAGCGATAAGGTTTGGACAGTCGAGCAAGATCCCCGCAGGACTAAGGTCGGCTCATTTTTGAGAAAAACTTGCATTGATGAGCTGCCCCAGTTCTGGAATGTGCTCAAAGGAGACATGAGTGTAGTAGGACCCCGACCGGAGCGACCCCATTTTGCCAGGCAGTTTCAGCAAAAAGTACCCAAGTATATGGTTAGACATCAGGTAAAAACCGGCATTACTGGATGGGCCCAGGTAAACGGATTTCGAGGGGATACCTCCATTCCTAAACGCCTGGAACATGATCTGTATTACATAGAAAACTGGTCCCTCTGGTTTGATATGAAGATTATAGGTAAGACAATTATTAGTGGCTTTATTGGGAAGAATGCATATTAAATAAATAAATTTTATAAAGAGGAGGTTTTTGTGAAAACAGCTAGAAATGCAATGTGGTGGTTCTGGCTTTTTTTATTTGCGATGCCACTTTTTGCTTTTCTTAATGAAACACTCCCCACCTGGCACTGGGCTTATGAATACATTGCAATGTTGCAGAATAGAGGCAAGCTGTTAGAGCTATCAGCTATTGAAAAGCCATATACAAGGGGTGAAGTGGCTGTGGTTTTATTTAAACTGAAAGGTGAAAAAACTGAAAAAACCAGTTATACACCGTTTTATTTACAACTCATTGAAAGACTGGTTAATGAATTTCAGCCTGAAATTGTTGAAATACGTTCAGAAAAAAGTGGTCAGGTAATAAAAGCAGGTCTTTATTTGCGTCTGGATATTGACAATACAGGTAATGAAACTGCATTTAGGGGTATGTATCGCAGTAGATTAAATGTTCAGATTTCAAAATCTATCTCTGTTCATAATGCTCTTGTCTTTGACCGGTATAAAGTAGACGATCCTCTTTATGTGGGAAAAAAGTGGCGGAATATGGTCGGCTATACTGAGCAGGGGTATATTAATTTTGTTAAAGGTCCGGTTGCCTTGAAATTCGGTCGGGATTTTCTGCGCTGGGGGCCAGGCAGCAGTGGTACCCTGTTTTTTTCCAACCTCACTCGGCCTCTGGATCAATTTATTGGTTCATTTACCGCCGGCCCTTTTAAGTATACATTTTTCACCGGATTTCTAGATGCCATGAATGTTCCGATGAGTGAAGAAGCCTCAGGTGATTCAGCTTTTTATCAGCGGTATGTAGCTGCCCATCGAGTTACTGGAAGATTTTTAAAGGGCAGGCTGGAAGTAGGATTAACAGAAGCAGTGCTGTATGGTGGTAAGAATCGGGGATTGGACTGGGTGTATTTTAATCCCTTTGTAGTATACTATGATGCGGAATTAAACAGGGAGGTAAAAGATAATAAATTTTTTAATCTGGAAATTTCCGGATATCCCGACAAAAATCTCTTCCTTTATTCTACTCTGCTTATTGACGACATTCAGGTCGAAAAATCAGAGCCTGGTGATCTTGAACCCAACGAAATCGGCTGGCTTTTGGGAGGTAAATGGGCTGATCCTTTTCAGGTTTCGGGTCTTACTTTTTCAGGTGAATACGTCCGGATAGCTAACCGTACCTACAAAACCCCTCATCCCTGGGAAACCTTTATACACCGCAACCAGCCCTTAGGCCATCCTCTGGGTAATGATTTTGATCATTTTCAGTTAGGTATTTCCAAATGGTTTAGTGCAGATCTGTGGTGCAGACTGCAGTATGAGCATACCAGAAAGGGAGAAGGAAGTATCTACACTCCCTGGGATGCACCCTGGATGGAATATTCCATAGATCAAGGTTATTCCGAGCCTTTTCCTACAGGTGTAGTGGAAAA
>CAYUAG010000142.1:0-6315 GCA_964442615.1 uncultured bacterium | reverse complement strand
AAATTTTCCCTGTGCTACTAGTTCTTCTAAATTTTTATTTGTAGCGGATATAAGTCTAACATCAACTTTCTCCACATCACCGTTACCTATCATTTCTACTTCACCAGTTTCAATTGTTCGTAAGATTTTAGCCTGAGCATTTGCTGAAAGATCACCAATTTCATCAAAAAAAAGTGTTCCGCCATCAGCTAACTGAAATTTACCTTGATTGTCAGAATAAGCTCCGGTAAATGCTCCCTTCTTATGGCCAAACAGTTCACTCTCTAATAAAGAATCCGGAACAGCAGCACAGTTAACCCGAATGAAGTGTTTTGCCGCTCTCTTGCTGTTAAGATGTACTGCATGAGCTACTATTTCCTTACCTGTACCACTATCTCCTGTTATTAAAATGGTTGTATCCTGATCAGATACTCTATATATTAAACTGCAAATATGTTTAATACTATTACTTGCACCAACCATTTGATATTGATCTTTTATCTCCTTTAAAAGAATATCCTTTTGATAAAGAAGAGATTTCATTTCTAGTGCATTACGAACTGACAGTAAAATATTGTCGTTATTAAAAGGTTTATTAATCCAGTTATATGCACCAAATCTAATTGCTTTGACTGCATCCTGGATGTCTCCATTCTCAGATGTCATAATTACAACTGATGTTGGCTTTATACTCAGCAGTTTCTTCAGAAATTCAATTCCTTTTTTATTATTAATATTATTATCAAGAAAAACAAGATCATAATTATTATCTCTTAAACAGGCAAGTGCTTCCTGGTCTGTTTTTACAATTGTTACTTCATATTCCTTATTTTCTAAAAATCTCGCTAAATTCTGACCTGATTCTATGCATATATCAATGACTAATATTTTTTCCATACTCATTTTTTTATTTTCACCTTATAAATCATTCTATCGAATCCAAAGTAGAACTGGTCGATTTCTTACCACATTTAATCTAAAACAATCAAATGAAACATATTCAAGGCTCCATAAAACACTATTAATCATAATTTTATCATATCAATTAATAAGTTCTAACCTTATCTATGCAACAACTATACCAACCACAATATTAATTTTTAACTATCCATTTGGTTTACTAAATTTTTTAAAAAATTGGTGAAATTAATTCTGAAATAGTAATATAGAATTAACAATCATAACTAGTCCCAATGAGCGTCTCTATCTACTGTAGGAATAATTCTTATCAACAACAAATTATTCAATTTCTTATCATCAATTTTTCCAGAAATGCTTGATTTTAACTAATCTTTATATTATATTTATTAAAATATACATTAATATAAATTATGACCATGACACGCGAAGAAACAATAAATTTTCTAAGACAGAAACTCGAAAAAAATCCAAAATCAATACTCTTTGCCAGGCTTGCTGATTATTATTTAAAACAGAAAAGAATCAATGAAGCATTACAATTATGCAGCCAAGGTATTGAAAATAATCCGGATTATATAACAGGTAATTATATTCTTGCTAAAATATATATGACCATGGGAGAACATGAACAAGCTGAAGCTGAATTTAAAAAAGTAATATCTCACGACCGCTATTATCTTTCTGCTCATAAACATCTTGGAGATATGATGGTAAAAATCGGATGGGAAAACAAGGCAATCAACCACTATAAAGATATTTTACAATTAGATCCGCTTGAAGAAGAAGCAGTCCAAATGCTTGAAACATTTTCTAGTGAAGAGACCTCTGATGAAATAAATTTTTCTGAAGAAGAATTCCCAACCAGTGAAGATACAATTGAACCTGAAGAGCAATCTAAAGAAACCGACATGAACTCATCAGAAATTGATAAAGAATTACGTAAAGTTTTTGATGAAGATGATTCTTCTTATGAAATATCCAAGAAAGATATTGAATTAGAGGAAGTAACTTCTCAGGATGAATCTCCCTCTGCAAACAGCAAACTCGAGAATCTAGAATATGAACTACCTGATGATTTAAATAAAGGCGAGATTCCTCAAGCTCAACTAACTCCCGAAACTGAAAAACAAGAAAAATCAAATGAATTCCAAGAAGAAGTATCTGGGGAAAAAGAATCTGTTACCTGGAATATACCAGAAGATTTAACAGAAAAAAATGTTCCTTCTGAAAAAAAAGAAAAGGAGGAATTGCAAAATCTGGAAATTACCAAACCATCTGATGAGGAAGAAGAAATTGATCAATCCTTAGATGAAACCGTAACTATAACTAAAGATTCTTCTGCTGAAAAAATTAGTGATACTGAGATTAAAACATCCCCTGAAAATGAAAATAATCTTAAAGAGACAGCAAAAAAAGAAACTGATAAAGAGACTGATCTCAGTTCCGAAGATTCAAAGGAAACACTGTCAGAAATCTCAGAATCTGAGGAAAAACACGACCAACCAGAATTATCTCAACCTTTAATAGAAGAGAAAGAAGAGGGGCCACAGGAAACTCAATTACCTTCTGATCAAGATCAATCTACCAAAGATACTGCTGAACAAAAAAAACAGGATGAACCTCACGAGCCTGAAAAGCAGAAGACAGATTCCGATGAAAAGGAAAAACAATCGGGAGATAAAAATCCTTATAAAGAGGATAATTTAGTTACTTCTACCCTGGGGGAAATATATTCTGCTCAAGGTCAACTTAGTAAAGCAATTGAAGTGTATAAAAAACTTCTTGAAAAAAATCCTGATAAAAAAGAGTATGAAAATAAAATCCAGAAACTTGAAAAAAAACTGAAAAAATCTCCCTAAATCCGTTATTTAAACGGTGAAATGAAAAATTATCTATTATCAATTATTATTGTAACATTTAACAATGAAGAGCATATTACAGGTTGTTTGACTTCCTTAACAAAGATAAATATCACTTGTGAAATTATTATAATCGATAATAATTCCATTGATCATACCCTTAATAAAATTATAGAATTTATAAAAAAAACTTCACCGCTTAACATCTCCTTAATTCAAAATAAGATAAATAGAGGATTTGCTTCAGCTGTTAATCAGGGTATTAAAAAAAAAGCAACGGTGACTTTATATCCCTACTGGGACCTGATTGTCTAGTTATGAAAAATACTATGGAATATCTAACTAACTTTTTAAAAAACCATCCAGGGACTGGATTAATAGCACCTAAATTAATAAATAAATATGGAAAAACCCATTCATCATGCAGACATTTTCCAACCATATCTGATTTAAGACTCGAACTAAGCGGATTACCAAAACTGTTACCCAAAAAAATTAAATCTAAATGGAAAATGGTGGATGTTTATCATAATACCTTAATGGAAGTTGAACAGCCAGAAGCCTCATGTCTTATGACACATCGTAAAGCTTTACATCAAACGGGATTGATGGATGAGAGGTTTCCTATCTTTTTTAACGATGTTGACTAGTGCAGAAGATTTCTTAAGAATGGATATAAAATACTTTTTCTGCCAGCAGCAAAAGTAATCCATTACAAAGGAGGGAGTATATATAAAAACAAAATACCCATGATATGGAAATCTCATCAAGGTTTCTACAGATACTTCATGAAATATGCAGAAACATTTGGAAAAAAATTTTTAATACAAATCATTGGATTGTTACTGATCCTAACAGCAGTATTCCGCAGTTTAATCTATGTTATCGGTGAACCTTTTATTAAAAAATTTCGTAATAATAAACAATTTTTTAATTTTTAATATTCATTAATTAAAACAAAAAATATAAAACACAGGAACTTTGAATTCAATCATAAACCATTTCATTTAAAGGAGGAATAATATGAACAAAAAAAATTGTATAATCACATTTTTTATACTTCTTTCTCTCTCTGTAGTACACAGCCAGTCAATTTTTGATACACCACTAAGCTTACGTAATGCTAACTACGATATCAAGATTACTCTTGATACCAAGGAAAAACAAATTAAGGGAACAGAAATTCTGAAGTGGCGGAACATTTCAAAAGATGCTATAGATCAGCTGCAATTCCATCTGTATATGAATGCTTTTAAAAACAACAAATCTACTTTTATTAAAGAAAGTGGGGGAAGTGCACGCAGACTCAGGAAGAAAGAAGGATGGGGTTGGATAGATATCAACACTCTTGAGATAAACAACCAGGATCTAACTGAGAGAATAGAATTTATTCAGCCTGATGATGGAAACAAATACGACCAGACTGTTATGAAAGTAGACCTGGACAGACCTTTATGGCCAGGACGAGAGATTGAGGTTAATATCAACTTTACAACTCAACTTCCTATTCTTTTTCGACGTAATGGATACTATAAAAATTTCTTTTTTGCTGCCCAGTGGTTCCCTAAGATTGGGGTTTATATCGATAACCAATGGAATTGCCACCAGTTTCATGCTCATTCAGAATTCTTTGCGGATTATGGTGTCTATAATGTTGATATAACTGTTCCTCAAAAATATATTGTAGGTGCAACTGGTATACTTCAAACCGAACAAGTAACAGGTGAAAATAAAATCCTCTCTTTCCATGCAGAAGATGTACATGATTTTGCCTGGACAGCCTGGCCGGACTACTTGGTTGCAAAAGAAACATACCAAGATATCGAGATAGCTGTTTTTCATGAAAAAGATCATCAAGGGGCAATTGAACGAACCATGACAGCGGTTAAAAATGCCCTCGATTTCATGGGCAATTGGGTAGGGAAATATCCCTATCCCAAAATTACTGTGGTACATCCTCCTACAAAATGTATGTATGTAGCTGGCATGGAATATCCCACCTTTGTTACCGGAGGTGCTTTCTGGGGAATTCCACAAGGAATTAAATTAACAGAAATGGTAACCATACATGAGTTTACTCATAACTACTGGTACGGAATGGTTGGCAGTAATGAATTTGAAGAAGCCTGGCTTGATGAAGGAATAAATACCTATACCGAAATCAAGATCATGAATAAATACTACGGAAAAGAAACCTCCCTATTCGATTTTGCCGGTATGAAAATTGGAGAAATTCCGTATAACCGCTCCAGTTACATTAGAATTCCTGACCGGGATCGAACTTTACAAAATGCCTGGGATTATATTGGAGGTGGATACGGAACTTTTTCCTATTCCAAACCTGCCTTAATGCTGCTTACGCTGGAAAACATTGTAGGTGAGGATACAATGAATTCAATAATGAAAACCTACTTTGAGCGCTGGAAATTCAAACACCCTCATACAAATGATTTTATTAAGGTTGTCAATGATGTCACTGGAGAAGATTATACCTGGTTTTTCGAGCAGCTTCTCCAGGGATCTTATGAACTGGACTATAGAGTTGCTTCTATCTATTCACTAAAAGAAAAAACCAGAAAAGGTATTTTTGATATTAATGGAGAAAAAAAATTACTGCCAGAGGAAAAAACAAAAAAGGATACTGCAGACAATTATCATACTGTAGTAAAAATCAACCGCAGCGGAGAGGTAATAATACCGGTTGATGTTCTCCTGGTATTTTCTAATGGTGACTCTGTGGAAAAAAAATGGGATGGAAAACAACGATGGATGAAATACGAATTTAATAAACCTTCAAAATTAAAATTTGCTGCTGTCGATCCATCTCAAAAAATATTACTTGACAGTAACTTTGCCAACAACAGTAAAACCATGGATCCCAATAAAAAATTAGAAATTGGAATTTCACTAAAACTTCTCTATTGGTTTGAATCGATTCTTGAATTTTTTGCTGTCTTTAGTTAATAAACAGGAGGATATTTAAAAATGAGTGTATGGAAAATATTTATTAAAAGTATTAAAATACTATTTCGAAATAAAAAATTATGGTTATTTCTGTTTCTGGTGGAACTAATCTTGGCTTTTGTCATTTTAAATCCTTTAAGTTCACAATTCAATGAAATGTTCTCTAGCAGCCTCTCCAGTAACGAAATTCTGCAGGGACAGGGTACAAACAGCATATTTGAATTTATGGTTCATAAAGCAGAAACTATCTCCATACAGAAGCAAGCTTTATTATTTACCGGTCTTTTTTATCTATTATTAACCATATTTTTTAATGCAGGAATTATCAGTTGTCTTTTAGAAAAAAAGAAATTCACAGGTACATTTTTTTTTCAATCTTCCGGACACTTCTTTATAATATTTCTAAAAATTTCAGCTTTTCTTGCATCATAATGAGGAACAGAATTTATGATTACATATGCCTTAACAAGATAATCAATATCTGGTTGACCAAGATTTTCATCAAAGTTCATTTTCGGCTCATCAAAATTCATTTTCGCCCCTATCGTCAACTCAAGTGCTTCTTTCTCATGAGGCTTGAGATAATCAAATC
>CAYUAG010000141.1:0-6650 GCA_964442615.1 uncultured bacterium | reverse complement strand
TTTAAAAAATCATAAATTAAATTTTAGCCAATCTTTTTTTCCCTCACCTCCTGGGCATACAATTCAAGCCTTTGTTCAACCTCCTGTCTGTCTGCTAAATGAAAAATTTCATCTTTAATTTTACGGTTTCCCGGTATTCCCCTTAAATACCAGTTAATATATTTTCGCATTTCCTTCACGCATTTTAGTTCTTCCTGGTAAAAATCAAATGCCAGACGATAGTGCTGCAGGCAGTATTCAATCTGCTGAGCAAAATCAGGTTCCGGTAACCGTTTACCTGTTTCCAGAAGATGGTTGATCTGTCTGAATATCCAGGGTCTTCCCAGACTGCCCCGTCCAATCATTACATAGTCACAATTGGTCTTTTGCAGCATGCTGAGAGCATGTTCTGGAGTAAAGATATCACCGCTTCCAATTACAGGTACTGATACACTTTCTTTTAACAGTCTTATCAGGTTCCAGTCAGGTTTACCTTTAAATTCCTTGGATCTGGTTCGAGGATGTATGGTTATCAAACTAACGCCTTCCTGTTCCAGGATACCTGCTATTTCAATACAGTTGATACTATCATTATTCCAACCGGAGCGGATCTTGGCACTAACCGGAATAGAAACAGCTGAGACCACGGAACGAATAATTTCAGCTATTTTTAAAGGGTATTTCATGAGAGCAGCTCCGGCTCCTTTATTGATTACTTTTTTTACTGGACAGCCAAAATTTATATCAATTAAATCCGGCTTATATTTTTCAACAATAGCTGCAGCTTTTCCCATAATTAGGGGATCATTCCCAAAGATCTGAATACCAATTGGCCTTTCCTGGGAAAGAAATTTTAAATACTGTTTGGTTTTTTGGTCGTTATAGAGCAAACCATCCGCACTTACCATTTCCGAAAATACCAGAGAGGCCCCATTCTCCACAGCCATAAGCCGAAAGGGGATATTTGATATGCCGGAAAGTGGTGCCAACACAGTTTTTCCTTTTATTTTAATTTTTTTGAACACCCTCTCTTAGTCTCTCCCTCAATGGAGAGAAATATAATGAATTAATTTTAAAAATTTAAAATGTTTAATTTCTGACTATACTGTATTACACTTTTTAGGTGTAGGTTCACCTAAATAAAAAATCACCAATAATACTAAATTAATTAAATGGGGTAAATCATTTTTCCTTTATGAATTGATTCCATTTGTTTTTATCAGGTTTGGGAGTCAAAAAACTTACAACAATAAGTAGAGAAAGAGAGCAGAACAGAGCAGGATACACTGAAGGGATTCCGAAAAGTTGGTGACCTACTATTTTTGTAGTTATCTCCCAGAAAATTGTAACCACCATTCCGGAAAGAATAGATAGAGCACCTGCTGAGGCTGTTGCTCGTTTCCAGAAAAAAGTTGCCATCAGAGCCGGAGTAAGCCCTGCACCATAAATTGTATAGGCAGCATAGGCAGCTTTTAAAATTCTGGGATAAAATCCGATGAGAGCATATGCTAAAATACCCAGTACAATCAGAGAAATTCTGCTTCCGATCACCATACCCTTGTCTGAGATATCCGGTTTTATGAAACGTTGAACAATATCCCGCATAATATTAGTAGAAGGAACCAGCAAAAAACTGTTGGCTGTGGATATGACAATGGCTACAATGGCAGCCAGAAGAATACATCCGACTGCAACTGGAACACCTTTGTGGGCGACCATTAGTATGATCTTACCAGATTCCTCAGTGGATAATCCCTTAAAAATACTGCTCCCAATAACTGCCAGACTCTGAGTGCCTAATCCTAGAATAATAACTCCAATTAAAAATATAACTACAGATTTTTTTGCTTCTTTTTCATTCTTAGCAGAGAAGAATCTTTGATACATATTTCCATTAGCTAAGGCCAGCAGCATGGTGGGTACAAAATACCCTATAGCAGCAATGAGAGTCATATTTCCCAGAATGGGATGAGTCCTGGGTGTAACGTTTTCAGCTATAGTTGAAATTCCTCCCCCGGTTTTAATCAGAAAGGGGAGGGCAAAAAACACACCTGTAATAATTATTATACCATTTATTATATCAAGATAAGCTACTGAGAGCATACCGGCAGTCATGGTGTAAAGGATAACAAAACCTGTCATATAAAGCATGGCTGTTTCAGCAGAGATTTTCCCTCCGGTAATTATATTTATTATCCAGCCGCCACCCCTGAATTGGTAGCTTACTATGGTTACATAAGCAACAATTGTGGTTATAGTTGCCAGTATTCGGGCCCATTTATTATACCGTACTTCAAGAATATCCGGAACCGTAAATTGACCAAATTTTCTTACTCTGGCTGCGATAAAAAAGACAATTATAAAACCAATCCAGCCTCCTGCACTCCCGATCAGGGAAGTGTATCCGTGATTATAGGAGAGATCAGCTACACTGAATATGTCACCTGAACCAATCCAGGTGGCAAGCAAGGTTCCAGCCAGCACAGGGGCAATCAGAGTTCTGCCGGCAACCATAAAGTCCTCTCTGCTTTTAATTTTTTTTGCCAGAATAACTCCGACTGTTAAGAGCATGATAAGATAACCTGCAATGGTATAGAGATAAGTCATGTTGTATCCTTTCATTTTTTTATAAACAGAGTTATCAGTAACATAAGTAAAATTAAAAAAATAATCAATGGAGGAGTTTGAAAATTATTTTATTGATTTTGTTTGATTTTTTTAATAATTTTGATAAAATATTAGATACTTATTAAGCCTGAGGATGTGTATACATGCCAGATAAAGAGAAAGAGATAGATATTTTTTTTCAAAATCTTCAGAAATATATTTGGGGAAGTTCATCTGAGCCCTTTTCGAAAAAAGTAATAGAGTTGGCTTATGAACCTAAAAATGTGGGTGAAATTAAAAATCCAGATGGATTTATCCGGATTAAAGGTGCATGCGGTGATACCATGCAGATAAGCTTGAAACTTGATAATGGTTTTATATCTGAAATCAAATTTTTATCTGATGGATGTGCAGCTACTTCAGCCTGTGGCAGTGGGATTACTATACTTGCAAAAGATAAAACTCCTGAACAAGCAAGAAAAATCACTCCCTTGAATCTCTTAGATTTTTTGGAAGGATTACCTGCATCCCATTCGCATTGTGTAGAGTTAGCTGTCACTACTCTTCGTAAGGCGCTCGAAAATTTAAATAATAATTCATAATAAAGGAGGAAAATAATGATTGAAAAGATTGAGCAGCTATTAGACAAAGATTCAGAGGATCTTCTGAATCATACCTGTACAACCATGCCTAAAGACAAACTGCATCTTCCTGGGGCTGATTTTGTAGACAGAGTCTTTGCTGATTCAGATAGATCTGTATCAGTTTTACGAAACCTTCAATTGTTGTTTAATACTGGTCGTTTAAAAGGTACAGGGTACCTTTCCATTCTTCCGGTAGATCAAGCTATAGAGCACACTGCAGGAGCTTCTTTTGCTCCAAATCCAATCTATTTTGATCCTGAAAATATAATTAAACTTGCAATTGAGGGTAACTGCAATGGAGTAGCTTCAACTCTGGGTGTGCTTGGTTCAGTTGCCAGAAAATATGCCTATAAAATTCCATTTATATTAAAGATCAACCATAATGAACTTCTGACTTATCCCAATAAATTTGACCAAATTCTCTTTTCCAGAGTTGAGCAAGCATTTAACTTAGGAGCAGTTGCAGTAGGTGCTACCATTTATTTTGGTGCTCAGGAAAGCAACAGACAGTTAGTGGAAATATCTGAAGCTTTCCAGTATGCTCATGAACTGGGGATGGTTACCATACTCTGGGCTTATCTGCGGAATTCTGAATTCAAGACCAAAGAAAAAGATTACCATGTTGCCGCAGATCTGACTGGTCAGGCAAACCACATTGGTGTGACCATTGAAGCAGATATTATAAAACAGAAACAACCCCAGAACAACGGCGGATTCGAATATTTTAAATTCGGTAAAACCCATCCCAAAATGTATAGTGAATTATGTTCTGATCACCCGATAGATTTAACCCGTTATCAGGTAATACACTGTTATATGGGAAGAGTTGGTTTGATAAACTCAGGAGGCGCTTCTGGTGAAAATGATCTGGCTCAGGTGGTGAAAACTGCAGTTATTAATAAACGAGCAGGTGGTATGGGACTTATAACTGGCAGAAAAGCATTTCAAAAACCAATGAAAGATGGTCTGGAAATTTTAAATGCCTTGCAGGATGTGTATTTATGTGATGAAGTTACGGTAGCTTAATCTGGTTATTTTTTGTTGTTGACAAATTGTCTGTTTCTGGTGACTGCTTAGTTGTCAATCAGCCAGTTGCCAACGACAAGAAATATAATCATTCAGCTATTCCTCAATAGTGTACATACAAGGTCATCAGTAATTTAACTTTACAGATTTTTCGTTTACTGATAATAGATTGAGCAATATCTTTTAAAAAATTGGATAAATAAATATGGTAGATAACCTACAGATCCGATACGGTGAATTAAAGGATTCACAAACATTAGGTGATTTCAATTGTGTCATGGCAGAGGAGACAGAAGCTAAAAAGTTGAATACTGAGATAGTGAGAAAAGGAGTTCAGAATCTTATCAAACAGCAGGAAAAAGGTTTTTATCTGATTGCTGAATATAAGGATAGTATAGTAGGATCACTTATGATTACCAAGGAGTGGAGCGACTGGCGAAATGGATTTTTCTGGTGGATACAGAGTGTGTATGTTTTACCAGAGTTTCGAAGGAAGGGAATTTTCAGAAGTTTATATCGCAAAGTAAAATCCCTGGCTGAAAATCAAAAGGATGTGTGCGGATTACGATTGTATGTTGACAAACATAATAAACCTGCCCTTCAAACCTACACAGCTCTGGGTATGAAAAAAACAGATTATCTTTTATTTGAAATGGAGTTTAAACCATGAAGAAAATTATTTGTCTTTTAACTGTTTTATTTCTGTCACTATCAGTTTATGCTGAGAATTACCTGATCAATGGAGGACAGGAATCAAGAATTAAGTATCAGCTGATCCAAACCATTGAGCCTGCTTCCGGCTTGAAAGTATTAAAGATGAGCTTGGTGGTTCCCAAGTCGTTCTCCTCACCAACCTATAACCAGAGGGTAGAGGACGTAATAATCGATATCAATCCGGAACCTGATGAAAGAAGTAAATCCGAAGATAAACGGGGTAATACTATTATTGAGTTGAGATGGAAAAAACCTAATACAGTTATTACTATTAAAATGAATCTTGCTGTAACCAATTATACCAAACTTCAAGCCATACAATCACAGGCACAATTTCCCCTTACTATTAAGGATGGAGAAATAAAGGAGTTTTTGGTTTCTACTGAGCTGGTACAGAGTGACAATCGGCAAATCAAAGAGAAAGCAGAAAATGTTACAAGTAAAGCAAAAACAGAATTTGATGCTGTTCAGCAGATATTAACCTGGATTATTGATAATATGCGGTATGTAACTCCCCCGGAAAAATATGATGCATTTTACTCTTTTAATTCTGGAAAAGGAAATTGTCAAAACTATTCTCACCTGGCAGCAGCCTTAATGCGGGCAGTTAATATTCCGGTCCGCATTGTCAATGGTATTACCTTGAAAAGACCTTTTACTGTAAATATGGAATCCGGTGATTTTACTTTTAAGATGGGACAGGGCCGTCATTCCTGGATTGAGGTCTATTTTTCTGATTTGGGGTGGGTACCTTTTGATCCCCAGCAAACAGAGCTCTTTGTTTCCAATCGTTTCATACGTATTGAGGTTGGAATTGATAATAAGGAAACTGTTAATGATGGGCTTATCAGGTGGATTCAACCAAAAGGGATTAAAGGCAGACCTACATTTCAGGAATCAATAGAAGCTGATTTTATAACTGATAATATCAAGCTTGCCTGTAAAAGACAGGATTATGGTCCCCAGAAAATGCTTCTTTGCCCAGAAGTTAAAGCTACCTTTCAGGAAGTATCTGTGCCAAAGCCGCCTCCACCTCAGAAAATACCGGAAAGAGATCTGCAACAACTGAAATTCATTAAAAAATTTATTTTTGGTAATTTGGATTTCCCCAGGAATATCAACTTTGCTTTTAATACTACTGATCCGCAAAAAAAGTCAGGGGACGAATACATGATGAAGAAGAGTTTTATGGTAGAGACTGCAGAGTATGTGACCACTAAATTAACTCAGTATGCTCAGATATTTGTTCTTCAAAAACCGGTGAGTATAGAAAGTGCCGGGCTTGCCCTGCATAAGTTCGGGGGGAGTGGTCAGTTGTGGTTAGAGTTAAGGGATGACAACAGCGGTAAACCGGGTAAAGTGATTGCAACCAGTGATTTTATCAATCTGCAGGGTATTCCTTCTAAACCTGGTTATGACTGGATTGAATTTGATTTTTCTCAGGAAAAATTAAAGCTTCAGCCCGGGGAATATTGGATAAGTCTGGGATTTACCGGCAGTCCCATAGTAAACTGGTTTTATACCTATGGTAAACCAGTGGGGCCAGTTAACGGAACCCGTTATAAAAGTGTTTATTCGGATGATTGGAGCGGAGCCCTTGCCTATGAGTTTAATTATAAAATTGAGGGGCTTACTGCAAAATAATTTTTGTTTGAAACTGAATTGAGGTGATTGCAGAAG
>CAYUAG010000140.1:0-6679 GCA_964442615.1 uncultured bacterium | reverse complement strand
CCCCAGATTATTGTTTTACTTTTTTCACTAATTATGCATGAGATTGCCCACGGTTATATGGCTCTGCGTTTGGGGGATACAACTGCACAGGATTCCGGAAGATTAACCTTTAATCCAGTGCCTCATATAGATATTTTTGGTACTATTATTTTTCCCATTATTTTGATTGTAATAAAATCTCCGGTACTTTTTGGCTGGGCAAAACCAGTACCTGTAAATCCCTGGAGGGTTCAGGGGGGAAAGAAAGGATTGGCAAAAGTCAGTGCTGCCGGACCTGGAAGTAATTTGCTTTTTGCGGTTATTTTGGGTGTGATTTTTAGAATTTATGCTTCCGGAGCTGGAATAGCTAATCCAGTTTCAAGAATTTTATTTTTTGCTGTTTTTATTAATATTATTCTTGCAGTTTTTAATCTTATACCAATTCCTCCCTTAGACGGATCTAAAATCCTGATGGCCTATCTACCGGATCATATAGCAGAACGTTTCAGTAGTTTGCAACAGTATGGCTTTCTTATTTTATTTTTTTTGTTATTTATAGGACTTTTTGATCTTGTCATATTGCCTATTGCTAAAATTTTATTAATACTTATTATTGGTTTTTCTCCTTTTTAGATAGGAAAGACTTCCTAAACCTCCAATACTTAAGAGATTACATCAATAAAAAAGTGAATAGAATCAATAGATAAAATTTTCATCTGATCTGCCAATTTATACGCTTTTTGCTGGGAGTGTCTAAAAAGTAATTTTTTTGTATATTTGTCATACTGGGCCCTGTGCTGAACTCGTTTTAGTATTGTTTCAGTATCTAACTAATAATCAATAGTTTATGAGATTCCGGATCAAGTCTGAAATGACATATAATTGGACTTTTTAGACAACCCCAAGATGAAGCCTGATAGATAATGGATATGTTTTTCAGTTCATCAAAAAAGCCGAAGGTGAAGAATACCTTCGGCAGCATGGAGTAGTATAGCTTATGCTGGGAAAGAGTTGAAAGTCTAATAGGAGAGATAGTATGGATACTATAATATCGTTTTTTAAAGAAAATTCGGTTTTATATAATATCCTTCTGGGGATTTTTGTTGTATTAATAACTTTTATATTAAACAAGTTAGTACCGAAAATTATCTCCTTAATCCGTAAACACCTAACAAATAAAACCAAGACCGGATTAGATGATTCACTTTTAAAGCTGCTGGAATCCCGGTTAGGAAAAATTGTATGGATTGCAGGTTTCTTTCTTTTATTAAACGTATTAGAACCGGTATTATCTGAATCTGTTCTTAGATACAGTAATCATATCCTCTATATTTTTACTGTATTTATTATAGCAGGATTGATCAGCAATATTCTGACAATACTTCTGGAATGGTATACAGAACGCTGGCAAAATCAAATTAATAGTAAAATACATTATGAATTTGGCCCTCTGTTTAGAAGGCTGATTGTTATAGTTGTGTATACTATCGCGGTAATTATGATTTTACATCATTTTAAGCAGAATGTAAGTTCGATTATTGTTTCTCTGGGAGTGGGTTCTCTGGCAGTGGCTTTGGCAGCCAAGGATACTCTTGCCAATATGATTGCCGGTTTCATGATAATGATTGACCGTCCCTTTAGAATAGGGGATAGAATCTATCTTGAGACAGGTGAATTTGGTGATGTTCACGATATTGGATTACGAAGTACCAAGATACTTACCTTTGATAATACTCTGATTGTGGTTCCTAATCAGAAAATAATTAATGAAAAATTAACCAATCTTTCCTATCCGAATCCCAGGCTTCGGGTATCAGTAGAGGTTGGAGTTGCCTATGGAAGTGATTTAAAACAGGTTAAAAAATTACTTACAGATATTTGTAAAGCTCATCCCGACGTGATGGATGAACCTTCTCCCTATGCATATTTTATGAATTTTGGAGCCTCTTCTCTGGATTTCAAACTTATATGCTATGTACCCACCTGGCAGAAACAATGGACAGTAGCAGAAGAGATAAGAATGGAGATTGATAGAGTGTTTAAAGAAAAAGGAATTGAGATACCTTTTCCGCAGCATGTTGTTACTATGGGCGGCAAGGATAAGAAGTAATTTAACGAGATAAATTTATTTTTTTATGCATTTTTTTATTTTATCGAAGGGCAGCATTCTCTGAGGGCTGAGCCCTCTTCTTTGTCTACTAAAGGGTAGAACTTATGGGCGATTAACAAATCATAAGGGTAGAGAACTTTGTAGGAATAAGCTTTAAAGATTTTTCAAGTGGAGATAAATTAGTTTTTCTAAACATTAACAAATTTTTTAAGTAAAGGTCGTGTTGTCTTATAATAAAATTTCCTTTCTTTTTTGGTTACATCCTTTATGAGTCAACGACCAATTTTTAAAAAAGTTCAATTACTGTAGAGTTACTTTATTTATGAGTCAATGCGTCGTCGCTCAGCGAGGTGTTTTTCACCTTGTCGAAAATGAAGCCTAATAGATAATGGATAGGTTTTTCAGCACATCAGAAGACCCAAAGATGAAGAATACCTTCAGCAACATAAAAATATATTCCTAGCAAAAAAAAATAGTAAAAATTTAATTTTACATTTAGCACCTTATATTGTACATTATACGTAGACAAATAATGTACAAAGGAGAATAAAATGCAAAGAGTTAAATTAAACACAGACATTCGTCCTTTATCAGATTTTCGAGCAAATGTTGCCTCAATTATTGAAGAACTGAAAAAAACTAAACGGCCTATTGTAGTAACACAACATGGAAAGAGTGCAGCCGTTATTATTGATGTTACTGAATATGAAGCCATGCTAGAAAAAATTGAATTATTAACAGATATTCAAATTGCTGAGAAGCAATTACAGAAAGGAGAGGGTATTACTCATCAGGATGCTAAACAGAAAATTGCAGAAAGAATAAAACGATGAAAATTATCTGGTCGTCACTTGCAATTGACAGAGTTACTGAAATAGCAGATTATATTGCTCAAGATAATATTGATGCCTCTAATAAATGGATAGAAAATATATTTAAAGAAGTAGAAAAATTATATAAATTTCCCGAAATTGATAGAATAGTTCCTGAAATAAATATAAATAATATTCGTGAATTAATTTATGGAAATTATAGAATAATATACCATCTGGGGAAACAAGAAATATCAATATTAACAGTGCGGCATTTTATGCAAATACTGCCTGTGGATGAAATAAGTTGATATGGCCTCTTCTGATTTCCAGTCTTTGACTGGAAAATTATAATGAGATTCTGCCTCCTTTAGTTAAAATTATTTAAAAGTTGTGATTAAATCTTTTGATATATTTCCAGCATTACTGTGTAACTTTTTCAATAAGAAAGGAGTATAGAATGAAATCCACAAAATATGTTATTATTTCAGTTATTTGTTTCTTATTCTGCTTCGGTTCTTTCCCTGTTTCTGCCCAGGATAAGACTCTTGATTCACTGGAATCAATTGCAATTATTAAACAGAAAATTATGGTGCCCATGCGTGATAGTGTCAAGCTGGCAACTGATGTCTTTCGCCCCAAAACTGATGAGCCTGTTCCTGTTATTTTTTCAAAAACTCCCTATAATTTCAACTACTGGGGTAAGGGTCAGTTAAAATCTTACACATTCCATTTAGCGTACAAAGTAGTAAAGCGCGGTTATGCCTTTGTAGTTCAGAACGAACGCGGCAGGTATTTCTCTGAAGGACAATGGGACATTCTGGGTACTCCGAGAACCGATGGATACGATGCCATTACCTGGATGGCAGAGCAGTCCTGGTCCAACGGCAAGGTTGGGTTAATGGGATGTTCCTCTACAGCCGAGTGGCAGATAGGAGTAGCAGCTTTGGATCCTCCTGGTCTTACCGCCATAGTACCCATGGGATTTGGTGCTGGTATTGGACGCGTTGGTGAGTTTTATGAGCAGGGAAACTGGTACCGCGGCGGCGTTCAGCAAATGCTCATGACAGCATGGCTTTACGACTATGGCTTTATTCAAACCTATCAGTGGCGGCCGACCTTTCCCTCTGATATGTCTCGTGAAGAACTTGTATGTATGTCAAGATACTTCGATCTGGCCGCAGAGATACCGCATGTAGACTGGTCAAAGGCGCTCTGGCATTTACCCATTATAGATATAATTAAAAACCTAAAAGGACCGAAAAGTAACTGGGAAGAAATGATCAAGCGGAAACCGAATGATCCAGTCTGGTATCAAGGTGGTTTATACCATGATGATATGCCTTTTAATGTGCCTGGTTTGTGGTTAATATCCTGGTATGATATCTCGGTTAGTCCAAATCTGGCTTTATTTAATCAGGTACGAAACAATGCAAAGGATCCGGAGGTTGCTAAAAATCAGTTTGCAGTCATTGCACCAGTATCGCATTGTGCATTTACTAGTGAAACCAAAGAAACCATTGTGGGTGAACGCAATGTTGGAGATGCTAGATTCGACTATGATGGGCTTATTTATGGCTGGTTTGACTACTGGCTGAAGGGAGAGGATAATGAAATCCTAAAAAAAACGCCAAAAGTCCAGTACTACACCATGGGCTTTAATAAATGGCAGTCGTCAGATATCTGGCCACCGGAAGGTGCTGAGATGGTGATTTTCTACCTGACTAGCAAGGGTAGTGCCAACAGTGTCTTTGGTGATGGCAAGCTTACCATAAACCCGCCAGGTCCCGAAGACAATTCAGATACTTTTACCTATGATCCAGCCTTTCCTGTGCCATTACACGGGGGTGGCTTTTGCTGCTTGGGTAGTGCGTACCAACCCGGATCCTTTGATCAACGGCAAATGGAAGCCAGACATGATATTTTAATTTACTCAACTAATCCGTTTAAGGACGGGATTGAAGTGAGCGGACCTATCAAGATCACCCTTTACGTATCCTCAGATGTCAAAGACACGGACTTCACTGTAAAACTGCTCGACGTTTATCCTGACGGAAGAGCCTATAACCTGGATGAAACTATCCAACGCGCCCGCTTTCGTGAGGGCTATGATAAGGAGGTATTCATGGAAAAAGGCAAGGTTTACAAGCTCTCTATCAGTTCCATGTCCACAAGCAACTATTTTGCACCAGGACATAGTGTTCGGATAGAAGTCTCAAGCAGCAACTTTCCCAGGTTCGCACGTAACCTAAACACGGGTGGTAATAACTACGACGAGACAGAAGGCGTAGTGGCACATAATAAAGTTCACCACTCAGCAGCATATCCTTCCCAGATCAGGTTATCGATTGTTGATTGGTCAAAGGATAGTGTTCAGTGATAACAGAGCTTTCTTTCTTGTTTGTAAAAAAATAAAACTTAATGCAATCAGCAATTACCTAGAGTGAGAGACCTTTGTAGGAATAAGCTTTAGGGGATATTCAAGTTTTTTGTCCAAACCTCAGCAAATCTCGGTGGGGGGATACCATGTTAGTTCGTTTTCCAATAAAAAAATTGTTTTCCCTTGACATTTTCTTTATTTTTTTTTATTATTAAATATTAATTGTTTATATTTTTATTATCATAGTACATGTTTATGAATTTTATGAATTCACATATTTTAATTATTAACCCATCTTCTATAAAAAATAATTATTTTCAGGTGACTGGAGTCTCTGCGGGGCTGATCAGTATTTTATAGGGAGTAAAAGTTATCATGTTTTTTTTATCAACGAAAGATAAAATTCTTAAAGTTAGGCCATAAAATAATACGAGACGTTAATCATGTTTATTTTAAGTAAGAATATTACTTTATTAATTATTATCTTACTCCTATTATTTTTTGGATGTGATAAAAGTACAAATCCTGAAGATGCTTTATATACAATTAAAGTAGGTATTTGTAAAACAAGTGAATCAGGTGTGATACATGAAGATGATCCCAATGATTGGCAACCAAGATGTAATGGCCAATCTGCGGATACTCTCTCGGCACGTCCTGCTTATCCAAATCCAGTTACTGATTCTGGACAGGGTACTATAGTAATAAATTTTTGTATTTCAGTAGGTGGATTTGTAAGTATAAATATTAATGATAAACCACATCATGTTATAGCTACCATTATTGAAAATGAATTGAAACATACAGATAAACATATAATTTATTGGGATTTTACAGATAATTCTGGTGAAAAAGTACCGAATGGAATATATAGAGTTTTTATCAATTTAAAAATTGGTAATAAAGAATATCAAACTTATGGTGATATTCAAAAAATATAATAATTATTTATCTGACTGAAACAGGATATTTTATAATAATATAAATAAATAAGAGAGATGGAAAATGAGAAAAATGTTAAAATTTACTATAATTTGTTTCATATTTATAACTGAAAATTATTATGCTCAAGAAGTAATAATGAAAGATGATCATGTTTATGCTAAATATACATATGTTCTAGGCGATAATGATTCAAAAAGTGAAGGCAGAAGACTTTGCTATTTAGAAGCTAAAAGATTATGTCTTGAAAAGGCAGGAGTCTATATTGAAAGCAACACAACAATAAAAAATTATCAACTTACTTTGGATGAGATAAAATCATACACAGGTGCTATTATCCAATTTGAGGTAATACATGAAAAAATCAAAATGATTGGCAAAAGTCTGGCTATTTTTGCTCAGTGAGGTGAAGTCGTATAAAAGTTATAAATCTTCTTGTGTAAATTATTTATTATA
>CAYUAG010000139.1:0-6887 GCA_964442615.1 uncultured bacterium | reverse complement strand
GGGTTGTGTTATTCAGGTATACATTAACCATATGAAGAGGCTCACCTGTAGAAGCATCTGTTACTATACCAGACACCTCTTGAGCTTTTAAATTGGTTAAAGAGAAGAATATACTTAATAAAAGAATGAGAATAGGGTAGAATTTATAGGAGAATTTTATTGGTGATTTCATTTTTATTTTTTTTATGCTATAAAAATTAGTGAAAACATATATATTAAATATTGTAATCAATAGATTGATAACATTTTGATTCTAAAAATATATAAAATATCTGATAAAGTCAATTGATTTAATTTTTTTTCTCTCCGGGCTCAAAATAACCGACAAGCAGAAGTATTTAAAAGCCTGTTCATTACCTGGCAAAAAAAGGGAGTTGAGCAGCCAAGTGATAGGGGAGAAGAAGATCAATGTGCTTCACTGATTATCAATGCACCCAACCATTTGAAACCTGGATTAAAATTAACTAGTATCAAATGACCTGCATCTGGAAGGAAAAGAGAAATGAAACAAGCGAAGATTACTAGAGCTGTCAGGCGTTTTAGGTAATCCACTTCTTTGTCATACGATTTGCTTTTACTTTCCGGAGATTCCCAATTATTGTTTTGGTTTTTTTTGTTTCCGACAGATTTTTAAAACTCATTTTAATCTCTGCTTATGACTGAATAATGGTTTTAATAGTATGTATAGCGATTTCGACTGATTTGGCTGTTTCCTTTTAAATATTTTTAACTAAAGGAGGCAGACCTCGTTCTTATGGGTTCTTAGTCACAAATTGGGAACCAGAGGGATGTAATTAATAAGTAATCACCTCAGGCAATATACCTGAGGTGATCAAAGAGCTCTTACATATTTTTTGAGATCTTATTTCTATAATCAGCGTCTAGGGGATGTTCTTGACTGCGGTTTACGAATAAATGTAACTAATCGTGTAATACCCCACACAACCACTGCAACAAGGCCGAGAAAGAGCATTGTGTAAATAACAATCGGCCAGGGCATAGGAATTAAGTCCCGAGCTCTCAGGTAGAGGGGCCATCCCTCAAAGCCCAGAATATTCTCTAACCAACTGAGCCAACCCGGAGCGCGTATCTGAAACCAAACACTCCAAATAGTCATTTCATGATTGTTTTCACCACTTGAATTCACAGCTCGTCCACCTGTTATGATTTCTATATGACGATCTCTATCCACATTTGCGGCATGCACCGTATAGGTGAAACAGTTTTGCATTTCTTCTGTGAGCCACTCTTCGCTAAACATAGTGTTCAAGATTAGACCATCTAAGTTATAAATTCTCAGTATATTCATGGCTGGATCTTCATGTAATGGTCCTGCTACAATGATTTCATCCAAATCATCGGAATTTATGTCGGTCACATAACAGCCAAAGAACTCCACATTCCCTGAGGTGCTCTGCCAGGTGTTATGGGCCTCAATTCTCAGCTCGGTCTGATCCCATTGCCAAACACTGATGCAGCCGAATAATGGGTGACTAAAATCGCTCACATTCCTGGCAGTACCGGCAACTGCAATTTCCAAGAAAGAATCATCATCAAGATTTCCTAATGATACTTGCATGGCATTGCTTCGGTCCAATGTATACCATTGATCAGATGTTTCCAAGTTCATATCGGAACCATTCCAATACCCTATCCGCACTTGGATTTGATTATTGGCAGTTACGGCTGTAACAATTTCGGTTTCACCATCTGCATCTACATCACCCACAGCCAAGCCGTGCACACTTCCACCCGCGCCATCAACCTGCCAATTTTCGATATGCTCATCCACAAAATCCGATCCATCAAACTGCACAATGCGAATTTGAAATCTGTTGGGAACAGATCGTCTTTCACCAGTCACAATCTCTATTAGTCCGTCTTCATCTATATCTCCAACAGCCATAGAGCGTAGATCAGATGTTTCCCACGTTCCTTCAGCCTCAACTGTTAATGATCCTGAGCCCGCATCAAATCGCCATAGCTTCAGCTCTAGTTGATCACTGATGGCGGCTGTTAAAATTTCTGAGGTACCATCACCATTTAAATCACCACAATATACTTCGCGTCCATTGGTTGCTGCACCATCAATCATCCATCGTTCTATAGCCCGCAGCGTGTAGGTACTGCCATCCCAATTGGCAACTCGAAGTTCTGCATGATATATGCCAGATTCTTCTGTGGTACCAATGGATACAATTTCGATTAGTCCATCATCATTCAAATCAGCTGTATAAATTGCTGATAAAGTGATCGCAGTCCCTCTGGCCCAGTGATGTGTGTGTTCAGGGGCCATAACCCAATCAGCCATGCTTGAAGATGGATTCACCATGGTAGCACAGACAATGGTGAGCATGGTTAAAAAAAATGCCATTCTTTTCTTCATTATATTACCTCCTATAATTGTTTGCCGCAGGTACATGAGTTCCTGCGGAGTTGGAAAAATGGGGGAAAAGATCAATGTGCTTCTTGTTTATCCGAAGCTTTGGTCCCCTTTGCCCATAAATCTTGTAATGCACCGAGCCAAACAAAAAATATCGGGAGACCAGCCAGAGAATTTGAGATATTTAAAACCAGCGCAATAAAGAAAGCGAGTCCCAAGCTGATTATCAATGCACCCAGCCACTTGAAACCTGGATTTACATAACCCAGTATTAAATGACCTGCACCTGGGAGGAAGAGGGAAATGAAACAAGCGAAGATTACCAGAGCTGTGGGGCGTTTGGGGTAATCAACTTCTTTGCTATACGATTTGCTTTTACTTTCCGGAGATTTCCAATTACCATCTTGGATTTTTTTTTCTGATTCCGACAGATTTTTAAAACTCATTTTAATTTCTCCTTATGACTGAATAATGGTTTGAATAATGTTTATAGCTATTTCAACCGATTTAGCTGTCCTTTCAAATATTTTAATAAAAGAAGGGAAAGTCTCGTCTTAATATCTCATGGATTTCCAGTTGTATCAACAGAAATACCCAATATATGTGATCCATTGGATGAAGTGTTTACAATAATTTCATGCATACTTGAATCTCTTTTAGCAATATTATAATAAAATCACCAGTGAAAACAACCGAAAATCAAACGGATCGTTGATTGAGAGTTGACCTGAGAGTAAAACCGAAACCCAATTGATAATAATAAGCTCAATGCCCAAAATGTGAGTTGGTCAAATTTGAATGTATAAATTAAAGGTAGCGTTTTCATCTGGTGCATTTTTTCGTTATGACAAAAGTTACATCAGATTGTATACAATTTTACTTCTGAAATATCTTCAAAATCTTTGATATTTATTGTTGCAAGGGTAGAGATATTATTGGCAAGACCAATGCTGACAATTTCAAAATCATGAATTTTAAGACCTGTTGGCTTATAATGCTTTAGTAAATTTATGAAAATCTTATAAGAACTTTGCGATGCATAAAGAACAGTTATAAAATTAGTAAAGTCAAAGATTGTTTTGATAGCTTGCTGGATTGAAATGGAGGATTGAGGATGTCTTGTAATAACAGTGAGAAATTCAGATAAGTTTTTCGAGGTTGTGTATAAACCTATATCATTTTTAAATAGAAAATCTCTAGATCTATTGAAATATTTTGAATCCTCGTCAATAGAATATATAAAAATATTTGTGTCAACTAGTATTTTTTCCATATGCCTTTTCTCTAATGTTCATGTCGTCAAATTGACCATTAAGCTTATATGTATGTATTCTTCGGCTTGTGTTTTTACTATGATGAAAATGTTTTTTTATATAATTGTAGATATCTTCCATTAGATTGTCAGGTATATTATCTATTTCGTTTTTTACTTCTTCTTTTGTAATCATTGACTTTCTCCATCATTTTTTAAGTAAATAGATCGTTACTTAGTAATATGTTCATTTATTCATTTAAAGTCAACATATTATTACTGACATAACCATTTATTCACCGGTCAAGAATTTTACAACAAAAGTTTCTAAACTTATCAATACTTTCTGTATTTTTTTTATCATTTAACATTTAAATTGATAATTAATGATATAAAAATATTAAGAGAATGTCAAGAGAAAAATCAGGTTCATTTGAGTAATTCTGAAAAAATGAAGATAAACAGATTAATAGGTTGGGTTGAAGGTTGTGAAACCCAACAAAACAAATATGAATTATTCTTTTGATCACTCTGGGGTAGTGGAGCCTGGGTGTTTCAGGTTACAGGGCTTTGTCCTGGTTATGTCATAAGTATTTATAGCTATTTCAGCCGATTTAGCTGTCCTTTCAAATATTTTTAACTAAAGGAGACAGAGCCTTGTCTCATGATCTCATGGGTTCTCAGTTGAAAACTGGGAACTAGAAATAAAAATTATAGTTAATGTTGGGTATCGCTTTGCTTAATCCAACCTACTTTACTTTTTATTATTTTCTCTCGAATATACGGGCAATTTCATATAACGGTCTGAATAAACGCTCGTTTTAATGGCGTTTATTTTTTGTTAGCGTGTCGGTATTGTTTCTCAAATTTGTAATATATTTTTTTAGCAACGGAAAGTGGATTGTTATACGGTTCAATTTTGGACACTCCGGGCGTCACTATCCATTGTTCTTCCCATTCTCTCATATTTTGCTTTTTCTTATCAGAATTATCTTTATGATAGTTAACCCAGCGTGGAATATAATAATCTCTGATCAAGCCACTCCACACTCTTCCGGAATAGTCATTAACAGGGTCGCCTCCCCAAGTTGTAATCAACCTTTTAGCATTGGACTCATAATAATTTTTTTCTTCAGGAGTGTCTCCCCATTTTCGAGCAAAATCTACCCATTTTTGTAAGTTGTGATTGGGATGAGAAGCCAGTAACCTATCCATCACTAAAAGCGTTTCTATTATTCCGTCAAGATGAATAGAATCTCCTTTTTCCTTTGCATCAAGAAAATTTAAAAGCTGTCGATCTACCTCTAATCCTAAATATTGAACTACTATTTCAATTGCATCGGCAGCATATAAACTACTTTCTTTCAGTTGAGAGACGCAACTTAAAAATTTGCCAACAGCCCCTCGAAATTCTGCTGATTCATGTACAGTCGCATGGTTCCCTATTCCTTCCGGGTTTTTGTAAGGTCTAAATTGATAACGATGCATTGGATGATCTGTAAATGTACCAAAAGCAGATTGATTCAATAAATCGAATGCCTTCTTCATGTTTTCAGGAAAAGCACCATAGCGCTGTATGCAATATTGTTCGATCCATTTGTCAAGGTCAATTTTTTCATTGCTCCATGCTACATCTGATAAAAGTTCATAAATAATCTCATTATTTTCTATGCCCTCAGGAGCAAATCCAAAACCAACAAGGTTCTTTCTGTTTTCATAGTTCAAGGCATCAAATGGTATCGATGCATAAACATCCAATCTACCATTTAATGGAACCTTTCCTCCCATGTTAGGAATAAAAGAGTAAATCCATTTTTTTCCGAAAAATCCATCATACATTTTCCATGAGGGAGCTATCTTCCAGAATATGTGATTATATTCGTTTGCAAGGTCAAGTATAAGTAGCTTATCATCCGGAACTTTGGAAACTAAAGCACTTAATCGTTCTACTGTCCAGAATAGTTTTCCATCTTTATTTTTATGAAACGGGAATGTCCAACCTTGCATTACCCATGTGGCATCTTCATTTGCTCTTTTTATGGATCTATATACTGAAGCACCATATCCAGCTAGTTCTACTAAAGCTTCTTCGTGATCGTCAGAAAGTGGAGCATCCATTTCGTTAAAGCTGTCTGCTAAATAGTATTCTCCTTTTCCAAATTCTTTTTCCCATTCTTTAATGTAAAGTGTACCAATTTCTGTAAATAAATCGCTATTGGGGGATAGTATAAAACCGTTATTATCTGGCGACAAACCACCTCCCCATCCTAATTCCCTGACTTCTACATCAGGATATATCCTGCGAATACCTTTTGGAACAAAACCTGCAAAAGCATGAACGATTGGAGTGATTTTGAGCATTTCCATGCGATCTAACATCAGATGCGTGAGTTTTATTTGCTTCTGGAAATAAGAATCTGGTACCGGACCATCCCATTTATTTAGGTTTCCCATTCTATTCCATGGAAAATGAGCTGGTCCTGAGAAATATTGGTTTATCTCATCCTTATTTAGTCCTATTTTTTTAAATACCCTATACAGAATTGCTTCATGTGCACCTGCTATTAAAGGCATGTTAATTCCATGTATTGCCATCCAATCTATTTCTTTTTCCCATCGTTTCCAATCCCAGTAAGCTGTTGTGTAGCCATGTGTTACTACATTGAAATAATATCTAAATTGATACGGTGTTTCGACTTTCTTATCTACTGAAGGGAGGTTTTCGGGTATGGTAATTTTAGAACCGGACCAACTAATTATACTATTGCAATTATTTTTAAGATAATCATAAGTGCCGTGACATAATGCAACAGGTGTATTGGCGAAAACTCTAATTTTTCCCTTATGTTTTTTTAAAACATAAAAATCATGTGTTGAACTATCCGGGTTCAAATAAAATTTAAATTTTTCTAAATTTTCAGTTCCGATAACTCTGTTTAATACATCAATAGCTTCTTGTATAGCTCTGTTATCTTGATTATTAACCGTTCTATTATCATGGTTACATGACAATAAAAAGACGAGGGATAATAAAGGTATCAATTTCATAATTTTCTTTCTCGTTTTGGTACTGCACGCTAACGTTCGCAAGTATGGTTCGTTGATGGTTTCATAGCACAAACTTGTCCGGTTAACCGAAAGATAAACAATTATATAAACATTATCAAGATCACAAGCAGGCAATGAACTATACTTGCTGTTGAACGAAACCGCTTGTCCACACTAACGGACAAGCGGCAGTAGAAAAAGTTG
>CAYUAG010000138.1:5523-7042 GCA_964442615.1 uncultured bacterium | reverse complement strand
TGTTGATCCTGTCAAAATCCCAATCCTGATTATTATGAAATTTCATACTTTGTAGACTGAACCTTGCTTTGAGACAAGCTCACAGCCTGTTGAAATGCTTTTCCAAAACATTTGAAAATAGATTCTGCCTGATGATGATCATTTCCGGATTTAAGTATATCAATATGCAGGGTCATGTTAGCCTCTCTGACAAATGCCTGAAAAAACTCCTTTATATTCTCCAGAGTAAAGGCTCCGATCCTATCTCTGGTAAAGTCAAATTTAAAATCAAGACAGCTGCGCCCGCTCAGATCAACTGTGACCCTGGTGAGAACTTCATCCATAGGTAAAATAAAAAAACCATATCGATTTAGTTGCTTTCTACTGTCCAAACAAACTTGCACAGCCTTTCCCAGAACAATTCCGGTATCTTCAACCGTATGATGATCATCCACATATAAATCTCCCTTTACTGATAATACCAAATCAATACCAGAAAAAAATGCAAAAGATTTTATCAAATGATCAAAAAAACCTATACCAGTATCAACAGATATATTACCTTTTCCATACAGATGAATCGATCCCTTAATTTCGGTCTCATTTGTTTTTCTTGAAAAAGTATTTTTATTTTTCATGATATCTCCCATAAAAGAAAATAAAGTAATTGATTTATATCGTCCAGAGCAGAGTGACTGCAATCAAATCTGCTCCCCTGCCTCATAATCTGTACAAACTCAAGGGGAAAATCAGGTCTTTTCTGATTAAAATTCTTTACAGTTTCAAGATCATCCCTGGAATCCCCAGCAAAAATTATCCCCCTGCATTCAGAGGATTCTGCTAGGGCACACAGCGGTGCCGGATCAGGTTTTACTGGTGAATGTGAATCATCACAAAAGCAAAATTCCATCTTCCATCCAGAATATCCAATCTTGTTTAAAACATATTGTAGCTCATTACGATTTCTGCCTGTGTACACAGCTTTAACTTCCTGAAGTTTTTCCAGTAAAGCGGTATCAACCAATAATTTTTCATTTTCTACCATACCGGAACAATCTCTGAGGACCGGATCAAAGCCAAAAAATTCTTTGCATCTTTCAGAACCTGCATAATATTCCATAGAATACTTTCTGATTTTCTCTTTTGTATACAATTCAGAAAGTTTATCTGCCTCCGGATTTTCTCTGTTGTTAATCCAGGAAATTAAATTAACTGCACCCTTTCCCTCATTTGCTAAATCTGCGACAAAGGTGGAAAAACTTACCGGTTTTTTCAGAACTTCTTGCTGCAGAAAGAACAGCAGCAAGGCCTCAGCGACATCCCAGTCATTGTTGAATCCACTTATAATTTTAAACTGATTGAAATGAAAGGGCTCCGGCTCCCAGGAATAGCCATTTAATTCAGCTCCATAGTTAGAAACAGCCTTGATTACTGCTTTGGGATATGAATTGGTAGTATCAACCAATACTCCATCTACATCAAAGACAATTGTATTGAATTGGTCTCTGTTTTTTCTTAAATTTTCAGTTAAATATATCAT
>CAYUAG010000138.1:0-5423 GCA_964442615.1 uncultured bacterium | reverse complement strand
CATCACCTCATCATTCTCTTCCGGATTTCCAATAGTAACTCTTACATGGTTTGACAAACCCGGGTAAAAGGAAACATCACGAATCAGAATCCCTCTCTTCTTTAATCTTTCTAATATTATTTTTACTTCTAAGGCTGGCCGAATAAGAATAAAATTCGCCTCTGAAGGGTAAACCTTCAACCCAGAGTTTTGAGAAAGGGATTTCTCCATTCTATTTCGTTCTCTAATTATTTTTCTGATCACCGGTTTATAAAGATTTCTATGCTGCATAATAACTTCAACCGCACTTTGAATAAAACCATTGAGATTATAGGGCGGGAACAGTTTGTATATCTGTTCCACTAAGGGTGCAGAAGCAATACAATATCCAAACCTGCCAAAGGCAAAACTGAATGCTTTGGAAAACGTACGGATAAGAATAAGATTACCAAACTGTCTGATCAGGGCAGAAAAATCCTGATCACAGAAATCAATATAGGCTTCATCCATGAGCACAAAACCTCTGGCTGCTCCCATGATCTTTACTGCATCATCCACCTGGATTCTATTACCTGTGGGATTATTGGGAGAACAAAGAACCGTAAGTACAGTCCGGGGATCATTACTTTGTTCTATGATTTTCTCTACTGGAAAACTAAAGTTTTCCTGCATCTGTAGGGTTTCGACCTCTGCTCCAAAAACTTCCCCATAGTATGAATAGAGAGAAAAACTGGGAGCAACAATTACTATTTTCCTATCAGGGGATAACAATGCAGAAAAAATCGTGCGTAAGATCTCATTTGACCCATGAGCAGTAACAATATTTTCAGGAGCCAGATTATGTTTTTCAGCAATTGTCTTCCTTAACCTGTCTGCAGAAACTTCAGGATATCTGTTCCAGTCTGCTTTTTCCCATTCCTCCAGAATTAGATTTTTTATTTCAAGAGGAAGAGGATAGGGATTCTCATTCTGGTTAAGTTTTATTCTGCATTCGGATTGATCAATAGAATAATTTTCCTGCTCCCTGATGGTATTTTTTACTAAATGTAAGAGGTAGTTTTTCATAATAAATATTACCTTTATCTTCTTGTGAATTTCATAGTATTAATCTTACTTCCCCACCAATTTTTGACAGGATTTACCCGCTTGGATAAAATTTCATCAAACCAGTTTAACAGTTAAAATGAGTTTATCCCACGGGATTAACAGGATAAACAGGATGATTAAAATTATATATCTTGTAAATCCTGTTCATCCTGTCTAAAATATCCCTCCTTAATCCTTGAACCTCTGTTCTATACTTCTGGCATGGGCTTCAAGTCCCTCTAATCTGGCAAAGGCTGCAATTTTATCAGCATCTTTTTTAAGCCTTTCCCGGTTAAATTTTATTACTGATGTCCATTTGCAAAAATCTTCAACCGAAAGGGCTGAATCATAGCGTGCACTTCCTCCTGTAGGAAGAATATGATTCGGACCTGCCCAGTAATCACCCACTGGTTCTGGAGTATGATCTCCCATAAATATGGCTCCAGCCGAAAAAATTGAATCCAGAATTTGCTCCGGATCTTTTACCATGAGTTCAAGATGCTCAGGTGCTAACCTGTTTACTATTTCAATACTCTGCTCAAGATCTTCTGCTAAAATAAAGGCTCCCATATTCATGATGGATGTTTTTGCAATCTCTTTGCGGGGAAGGCTTTCCAGTTGTAACAAGACCTCTTCTCTACTCTGTTCCAGAATATTTCTATCCCAGGAGACCAGAATTGCCCGGGCATAAATATCGTGTTCAGCCTGTGAAAGAAGGTCACTTGCAATCCATTTTGGTTCTGCCTCAGAATCTGCACATATTACTATCTCACTGGGGCCTGCTAAAGAGTCAATACCGGTCTTACCAAAAACCTGATGTTTTGCTTCGGTTACATAGATATTACCAGGTCCGGTGATTTTATCCACACTCTTGATTGACTCTGTTCCATACGCCAAGGCAGTAAT
Source organism: uncultured bacterium (assembly GCA_964442615.1). Classification (GTDB taxonomy): domain Bacteria; phylum Zhuqueibacterota; class QNDG01; order QNDG01; family CAYUAG01; genus CAYUAG01. The sequence continues at coordinate 3,452 of CAYUAG010000138.1, read as the reverse complement.
TGCCTGGGCTCCTCCTACTACATAAATCTCCTTTACTCCCACAATAAGTGCAGCAGCAACTATGTAGGGATTAATTTTACCTGTTTCAGGATCCGGGGGCGAAACCATGGCAATCTCCTTAACCCCAGCTACCTGAGCAGGAATTACATTCATTAATACTGAAGAAGGATAGGGAGCGGTTCCTCCTGGTACATAGATACCAACTCTATTAATAGGAGTCCTTATTCTGCCTATATAACTATCTGAATGTTTAATTTTCCAGGTTTTAAGATACTCCAACTCCTGTTGATGAAACAGCTTAATATTTTTAGCAGCCTCAATGAATAGAGGTACTGTTTCGGATAGAATTCCTTTTGCTGCTTCCAGTTCCTCTAGGGTAATTAAGATGGATGATCTTTTTACTTTATCGAAACGTTTGGTATAATCAAACAAGGCATTATCGCCATATTTTCTGACATTGTCTATTATTCTCTTAACCTGGTCAATGATCTCTTGATTAATTTCTGAAGGATCGTTTAGAAAAAAATAATCGTCTTCAGACTCATATATTGGAATCATGGTTTCGGTTAAATTTTCTGCTACCTTCATCTTCTCCTCCTAAAGTTTTAAAAAATTACTTTATTAAGCGGGTACTCTATTATATCCGAAGCACCGTGTTCCTTTAATTTGGGGATAACCTTTCTTACAAACCGTTCCTCTACAATTATCTCCAGAGCTGCCCAGTCCGAGTTAATTAAGGGAGAAATTGTAGGATTCTTCAAGGCTGGCAAAATAGGTAAGAGTGAATCAATATATTTTTTTTCAATATTGAATTTAAGACCAACCCGGTTGCGGGCATTGATAGCCCCCTGCAAAAGAGTGGCAATAGTATCAATTTTATTTCTTTTCTCAGGATCTTGGTAACTGGCTCTATTTGCTATCAACCTGGTGGTTGATTCCATAATAGTATCTACAATCCGAAGGTTATTAGATTTGAGAGAAGACCCTGTCTCAGTGAGCTCCACTATGGCATCCGCTAAATAAGGAACCTTTACCTCAGTTGCTCCCCAGGAAAATTCAACCTCTGCTTCCACTCCCATTTTTTTGAGAAATTTTCTGGTAATATTTACCGCTTCCGTAGCAATCCTTTTTGATTGAAGATCTTTTACTGATTTTATGGGAGAATCCTCAGGTACAGCCACCACCCATCTCACCGGCCTGAATCCGCTCTTTCCATAAATGAGCTCACAGATATCCACAACCTCACACCCGCTCTCCTCAATCCAGTCCTTTCCTGTAAGTCCGGCATCCAGAACTCCATTCTCAACATAACGTGCCATCTCCTGGGCCCGCAGTAAAACTCCTTCTACTTCAGAATCATCACAGTTTATAAAGTAGCTTCTTTTATGGACAGAAAACTGAAATCCTGCTCTCTGCATCAAAGTCAGGGTGGATTCCTGTAAACTGCCCTTGGGTAGACCAAATTTTAAAAGCATTGTATCCTCCGTTTATGAATTGATTTTCAGTTTTCCGGAGGATTCTTCAGGCTGGATAAGGAAGGTGGGATTTAAAGGAAATAAAAAAATCCCGAGCCTTCCGGTGAGTTTCTCACCTGAAGAACCCGGGATAAATTTTCTTATGTCACTTTACAGCACCGGTACTACAGATGAAACCTCATCCGTATATTAAACCAATGCATAAAATGTGACATATATATATTCATTTTCTTTTCCTTAATTAGCCAAGAATATAATACAAAAAAATACTTTTGTCAAGTTTTTTCTTGACATTTTATAATTAAATTATTACTTTATAAGAATTGAATTTCACTTCTAATTAATTTTTTGTGGGGGATGGTTTTTTATACCTTACATATTGGACAGGAGTTTCTGTTTATAGGTTTAATTAATGAATTAAAGCGGTAAAGAATTTAATGAAAAAATAATTTAGAAATATTTCTAATATTAGAAATATTGTTTCTGAATACAAACATTTGTGGATTTAGGTATTTGGTAGTTAATATTATGTTATGCATATAATGCAGGGAGAGACAATATGCATGAAAATCGTATTGTATTATATAGTCTTTTAGCATATATAAATGATTGTTCCGATATTTATAGCATTCATGATCTAAGTGATGTTTTAATTCCTATAATAAAACGTTCATTATCTCAATTATATGAAAATGGTGTAACAGCAGGTTTATTAAAAGATCTCAAGCAAAATCTTGATGACACATATTCATTCAATATACCATATCCTACATTATTTGCATTATTGAAAAAAATTAGTAAAAAAATAAATAAATCTGGACAAAAGAAAATAATTTTAAATAATGATGGTTCATTTAATATAAAAAAATATACATTTATTGAATTTGAAGAAATTGTACTGAAACAAGAATCTAAAATTAAAGCTCTTGAAAAATCATATCAGCATTATCTAAAAGCACAAGATTTAAAGATTGAAAATCAACCATCTATTTATGAATTTCTTGATAGTAACAGGCTTTCATTATCTAATTTCTTTACAAAACGTATCTTCCCAGATATTGATTCAAAATTTATACCACAAGCAAATTTTGTAAAACAAATTCAAGAAGATGATGATATTTTTGATTTAATTAAAAAAATATATCTAGGTTCAATTATTTCAACCTATTTTGAGATTGATATTGGTTCAAATAAAAACTTTAACATCGAGTTGGCACTTGATACTAATTTCATATTAGGGCTTTTTGATCTTCATTCTGAAGAAGCAACACATACTTGTAATACATTAATTAGTATATCAAATAAACTAAAATTTAAACTATCTGTATTAGATTGTACAATTGATGAAACAAAATCATTGCTTAGAAGGATTGCTAATAACCTTATAGGATTTAATACATTCCAAGAACTTGATAATTATAGTATATATAGTGCATGCACAAGAAGAAACTTATCAAAAACTAAACTTCAGCAAATTACTGATAATATCGAAAAAGATCTTAATTCATATAATATTAATATAATTAAAGTGACTGATGATATATATGAAAAGGCGAAGAAAAGTGATATTTATAAAAATACTCGTTACTATCCATGCTTCTGCTTTACTCTTTTTGGTTTCGTACTCAATGAATATTGGAACAAAGGTTAGAGTCAGCGAGCCTAAAAGAACAGCACTAATATAACCGGGAACAACCACGGCCGCAAAATAGGCATCCCTTTCCATCGTGGCGCCAAACTTGGTCGCTATAATGATTTGGGTCACAAAGCTTACCAGGACGCCAAGAACGGTAAAAACGGTTATCTGCAATGTCGGCTTTAATAAGCCTCTCTGATTGTTCAACTGGTATTCGTGATTGTTCATAAATGTAGGCTTTTGGATTTCCGATAAAAAAGACCGCAAGCGGCTCGGGCGCCGGGAAGACATCAGCGATCAGCACAAGAGCGGCTCCACAAGTTATGTGAACCATACCATGC
>CAYUAG010000137.1:0-7228 GCA_964442615.1 uncultured bacterium | reverse complement strand
AGCCATTTACGACACCACCTGCACCCTAGATTCTTTAACACCCGGTACCACCTACTTCTGGAAAGTACTGGCCAAAAACATCAGTAGAGACAGCCTCTGGAGCTCGGAAACCAAGGGTTTTTTCATCAGTCATGACGCTACAGGAGTTAAAGAAAAATCTTTAAATACTCCGGAGAAATTTCAACTCCATGCCAACTTTCCCAATCCCTTCAACCCTGAAACCACCATAAAATATTCCTTGCCTGCAGAGAAATCATTTTATAATGTCGTAATAAAAATCTATGATGCTTTAGGAAAACTCGTTTTAACTTTAAAAGACGAACCACAAAAGCCGGGTGTGTATACCGTAAAATGGAACGGTAAAGATGCAGCCAGTCTTCCTATGCCCTCCGGTATTTATTTTTGCGTAATCCAGGCAGGAACATTGAAAGCTGTGCAGAAAATGTTATTGGTTAAATAGGATGATATCAGATTATATACTAATAAAAAAAACAGGAGTTATATATGAAACGAATTATTTTACTATCCCTATCCCTACTCTTGGGAACATTTTCAATCGGATTTGCACAAAATGCAAATATTCTCACCATCCATAAGGATCAAAATAATGAGATAACCATTACAATTGATCCGCAAATTCATAACGATTACGGAGTAACCTACCCACTTACCTATGAATTCTCAATTCCTGAAGATAAAACAGACTTAGTTGCATATAAAAAATATTCTAATTCTGAACCATGGGAACAACTGCCAATAAAAACTTCTGATGAATTTTATAACGCCTGGGAAATGGTTCGTTTTGAATACACATTAAATAAAATTTTTCTCTCAGCAGGTTTTTTCGGTTCCACTGATTCTCTGTTTGTGAAAATAACTGACAATGTAGGTCAAAATATCCCTATCAGCTTTAACCAAATCTGTAAATACTATGACAATCGTGATGCAGCAGTCATTTGTTCAGCTGATGATTATGCTGATTGGAATCGAGCAAATTTTCTCATAACCATGCAAAATTTTCGAAATCTGCATTTGTGGCTTTCAATCGGGGCTAATACAGCTAGTTGCTCCGCAGAATCCTTTGATCTTCTACAAGACGAATTAAATGCAGGCTATATTGAAGCCAGTGCTCATGGAAGGACACATGCCTGGGGACCATATGATGATCCGATTTATGAAATCATTGGATGTAAAGAAGATTTGATCAATTTTCTGAATATACCATTTCTGTTTCGCAGCGGAGATCGTGAATATGTCTACCTTTGGATTGCCCCATACGGATATAATGATGAAACAGTCGATTCTCTTTTAGGACAACATAAATTTTTGGCCAACAGACTATACTATGACGGCACTGATGATTTTCCGGAATGGGACGACCAGTATGGTCTTTACCAGCCTTTTGGAGTGACGCGGGAGTTAGGTCCGGTCAGAGAATTTTTTATTGGAACCGGTGACAGTACGGACTTAAACAATGCATTTGATGAGGTTATTTCCAAAGGTGGCGTTTATCATCTTATGTGCCACCCAAGTATAATTGAATGGGATGAAGACTATACCTGGAACCATCTAAATCATATCAGTAACTTAAAAAATATTTGGTATTCATGTGTTGGCCATGCATTTGTTTATCATTTTGCCCAGGAAAATTATCAGTATACTACTACTTCTGTTTCCGATAATGAATCCCTGGTTCTTAAGGATTTTTCTCTAGACCAAAATTATCCCAATCCTTTCAATCACAAAACTTTAATAAGTTATCACTTACCAGTTAAAACCAAGGTTGAATTGAGTATTTACAACAGCTCTGGGCAAAAGGTAGTAACAACAGTTTCTGGATACCAGTCTGCCGGTAATTATGAAGTAGAAGTGGATGCTAGGGGTATGGCCAGTGGGATTTATATTTATATTTTGAAAGTCAATGAAAAACTGGTCCGAATAAGAAAATTTATACTGTTGAAGTAGTTTTCATAGATAGAATTTAATAATATCATTATAAAGTTAATGGATTAAATCATGAGACAAGGAAAATAATGTGTAATATGAGCTTTGATTTCAGCGTGTTTATAGTAATTATCATTTTTGTTTTACAGGGATCGATTTTCCTGCAGAAAAGATATGATTGTCGAATTGGTTGTATCATCAATATTCAGTTCGTAGTTCGTAGGGCGGGATTTACTCCGCCAAATATTAAAGAGACCTACTTGCTGATACATCCATTTTTTTATTGATACATAATGGACTTTAAGGTAACCAATAACCACCATTCATTTTTAACACATGTACAATACTGACGTATAATACATTATGCTTGGATTACTGAGAAGCAAAAACGCTCCATTACACTTGAGACTATTTGATTTTTACCAGATTATTACCATTTCATTATGTATTCACCATAAGGAGATGGTGACTATAAGCTACGGATAACAGTCGGAGTGAATCACGAAATAGGGAACAAAAAATTATGGGATATTACTCAGAGAAGCTTGCTGGTTTACGCTTGAAACAATGTTATGACCTAGCTACTCCCAGAATCAAACAGTATCTTGATTCAGAGATAGAACATATTCTGTCAAGGGTAATACCCCAAGATACTGTGCTGGAACTCGGATGTGGATACGGAAGAGTAATGATCGAGATTGAAAAGAAAGCCCAAAGAGTTTATGGAATTGATACAGCAGAAGAGAATATCGAGTTTGCGAGATCTTTTTGCTCTAATACTGATAACTGCGATTTCTTGGTTATGGATGCATTGCGAATGGCTTTTTCAGATAATACCTTCGATGTATCCATATGTATTCAAAATGGAATACGTGCTTTCCATGTTGATCCTTTTGCACTTGTTTCAGAGGCTGTACGTGTGACTAAACCAGAAGGCAAAGTCATTTTTTCGAGTTATTCTGATAAAATATGGCAGGAGAGACTTAAATGGTTTGAGATACAGTCTAAGCATGGTCTTTTAGGTGAAATTGACTTCAATGCAACCAGAGATGGAACAATTGTCTGCAAAGATGGATTCAGTGCAGACAGCATGAACAAAAAAAAATTCCAAGAACTTGGTCGAAAAATAGGCCTCCCGCCCTCAATAGAGGAAGTTGATGAATCTATCATATTTTGTGAATTTACTAAGAATAAAACTGATTAAGGAGGAATGAATGAAAGGTACAAAAGTACTGCTTGTTGATGCATTAATCAACCTGATTTTAGGAATATTACTGCTCTTACTTATCCCTTTTCCCTATCAGGTTACCCATATGCTGGGTGTACCCAAGGTAGAACAGGCATTCTATGCCAGTATTATGGGAAGTGTATTCATTGGAATTGCATTTGCCTTATTCATGGAAGCCTTTAGAAAAAGGGAACAGGGATTGGTAGGATTAGGTTTGGGAGGTGCTATAGTTATAAACCTTTGTGGTGGTCTGGTATTGATGGGATGGCTAATTTTAGGCGGACTTGATATCCCTATACACGGCCGGATTTTTCTGTGGATTATAGCAGTTATCCTGCTGGTAATCAGCAGTGTTGAACTGGTTGTACAAACCAGGAAGAACTCTAAAAACATTGTTTAGCTTGGGCCTGATCAAAGCGGACAGGTGTGACCTAAACAGTAAGACAAATATATAAATTCTCAGTATGGCACAGCCCACGGATCAGTGTCTGGGACAGGTTTTAAGCCGTTTTTTAAAAAGGAATATATCCAAAGCAAAGAATACCTTTGACAGCATAAATGGCTGACCCTCAACCTAGGCCATAAAATTAAGGAGATAATTCATGTCAGCAAGCATATTTAATGATAAGAATCATGAACCAGACGATGTAATGATTAAAAAGGTGCTTGGTGAAACTAACCAGGTTTGGGAAGATATTAAAAAACATTTAACCTCAGTCTATGGAGAATTAATACAAGAATGGAAATTTTATGGAAAAAATTATGGCTGGCAATTAAAAACACTCCGTAAAAAAAGAAATCTCTTTTTTTTCGTTCCCTACCATGGTTATTTTACTCAAGTTTTTATCTTTGGCAACAAAGCAGTTACTGATATCGAACAAAGTGATTTACCTGATGATGTTAAAGAGACATTAAGAAACACAAAAAAATATGCCGAAGGTAGAGGTCTTTCTATTAATGTCAATTCACCAGAAAAGATAGAGATTATTAAAAAACTAATTGAAATAAAAATCAATAACTGAAAAATCAACAAAGTACAAGAATGAGATTTATATATTTTTAGTTATTCTGATATCAAAATATTATTTCCCCGGAAGCTGATAGTTTCGGGAGGGTTTATTACTGTAATCCTGACAGGATTACAGTAATAAATTAAAGAAAATGATAGCATATAGGTACAATTTTATATATATTTGCATAACTTCATGTTCATCCAGAATAATAGTTCAAGTTATTAAGTATCTGAATTGGATAGTTAGATACTGACAAGTAAAAATTGACCTGAGACAACAAACAATTGGAGGCAATAAACATGAAAAAATCATTAAGATTCTTGACGGTAATATTTTTTCTTTTAAGTTCAATGACTTATCCCCAAAGTGTAAAAAACAATAGCTTAAATACCACATCTATAAATTTAAAGGGGAAACATTCACTATTTTTACAAGCCGGATTTAAAATAAATTCCAGCAGTTCGGTACAAACTACTATCACAGATGTAGAGGCTGAAACAAATGTTATGGGATGTATAGGCTATCAATACTGGTTTGATCCGGAATGGTCTGTGAATGTCTCAACAGGAATTTTCAATGCAGAATCAAATGTCAATCTTACCAATATTTCTTCTATTGCTATCATTCCGGTGTTATTCGGTTTCAGTTACTATCCTGAGGCTTTATCCTTAGGAACCGTTGGCAGAATTTACTTTGGTATAAATACTGGAATATATACGGGCAGCGGTACAAAAACCAATCTTAACTTTAGTGATTTTGGTACCAGTACTGTAAATGAAACAGTTCTGGGAATTGCACCTCACGCAGGTATAGATTTCTATATATCAACCTGGCTGAGAATTGGTCCGGTAATTTCCTACCATCTGATCAGCGAATTCCAGGAAGTGATGGGAAACAGGAAAAATTACAGCGGTCCGGTATTTTGTTTTAATGTAGGAATACTTTTATAAATATTACATTTATATTGCCTAATAAACGCTTCAACCCAACGGACGGGTGGCCTGGATAGTGTGATCAATATTAAAATCACTTAGTGTAATAACTATGCGATATCACTGAATCAGTTGTAATCTGTTCACCTGAGACTAACATCCCGGATCAATAAAAAATCCAAGATGGATGTCCCGAATAATCAATAAATACTTCTATTAAAACCTACATCCCTAAAAAATCACATCGGCCCTACTTTCGCCCCTATAAAAATAATAACTGTAGCAAAGAATGAAATTAAAACATTGTCATCTACTGGGCCGAATTCATAACGTTCTACATAGGAGCTGATTACAGCCGCAATAACCCCCCACCAGGGAATAGGAACAACAGCAGATGATGCTAACCAATATCCCAGAGGAATGCAGACCATTGCCATGAAAAGATTACCGATAATGTGCTTGGTTCTGCGCTTAAAAAAGGTGTTTCGCACCACCCCGGTTATTCCATCTCCAAATGCCATAAAAATGGAAGGGATAATAGCAAGAAAGGGATCATCCAATAAATACCACAAAACAAAGATTGACACTCCCCACATAAAAGTAAATTTTACATCATTCTTATTACTTTCTGTTTGCAGCCAATAAAATCTCTTACCAGTTTTATGAGGTATATAGGTAAAAAACGATAAAATCAGACCTACTAATAAGGGAAACACAGGGATCCTGAAAAAATATGGAACCAGCAGAGCACCTACTCCTCCTGCAGCCATGTGTACGATCTTGCGGTTGTAATATATAGCAACATTCTTTTCCATACCTTTTTTCATCATCAGACGGTAAAACCATTTGGTAAGAAAAATAATGGACATTGCATACCCAACTGAAATAACAGCCAGAAGGCTCTGAATATAAAAAGACAGATTCATGTATTGCTCCTCTGTATTAAAATTTAGTTATACAATTGTAATGATTAAGAACTTTCAAGATAATCCGGATGGGACCATATGAGTAAACAGGTATCCTATCCTTATTTTTTAGATTCAGAATCTCTGGATGGGAAAACCAGTATCAAGGCTGCCACCCCAGAAATTATCAGCCCAATATCAGCATACACCTCGTAGATCAGCACTGGAATAAAGCCTGCCACTCCCCAGACAACGGGTACAATAAGTAAAAGTTTTGGTATCTTTTTCTCTACCAGAAGCAGCATTCCTACTGTAAAGATAGCTGACGGACAGGGTGCAATTCCAAATATCGGACCCTCGGGATAAGAATGTCCTGTTGCCCATCCAATTATCGGATAAATAATCAAAGCATAAATGATAAAAATCATCCCTACCCAGGTAATTAAACTGTTCCGCAACCGGAATGATATCCTGGGCTTTAGAGCCAGACCACTGCCGTTCAGGAATAATACCAGCGCTTGAAATATAAAAAGTAATGCGGTTAGATAAAACATTGGACTGAATCTACTGAAATAAAGCAGACTGAATACAATTCCATTCCAGAGCCAGAAAAAACTTAGGATATACAGAACCACAGCATTAATGCCCTGTTTCTTCTGCAGACTGAACACAAAGGCTACTATGGCCAGTACATACATCACAATGGGCATAGGCCAGACTGCCTCATTGTAGGTTGTAAACATTGCATAAAAATCATTTACATTACCAAACAGCTCATTCATGATAACCTCCTTCTTAATAAATGACTCATCATTAAGAGCTTATAAAAATGTAACCTGTATGAATATTATTAAACATTATTTAAAAATATAAAATATTATCTTAAAGATCAAAACATTTTTCTTGACATTTTATGCATAATGTTATATTTTTATGCATAAGGAGGCTTTAAATGAGAACTACATTAGATTTACCTGAAAAACTGATACTGGAAGCAATGAAAATAACACATATCAAAACTAAAACAAAAATCATAACTACCGCGCTGGAAGAGTTGATCCGAAAAAAAAGAATCGCTGAACTTAAAACATTTAAAGGCAAAGTCGATCTTAACATTGATATGGATAAACTTCGGAATCGTGAATGCAGGTCTTAGTAGATACTTCGATCTGGATTGACTATTTTAAAGAGGGAAGAGTATCGGAT
>CAYUAG010000136.1:0-7286 GCA_964442615.1 uncultured bacterium | reverse complement strand
ATCATCTACAACTCAACCATAAACTATACATATATCCTAAAAAATTCAATATACGAAACAACGGTAATCATTCTTCATTTTAATAGATAAATATAAATGATTATATTCTATAATATTTAAAGATGTTTTGAAAACTAAAAAATAAATATCTATCGAATAAGAACCATCTTTTTTGTTTGTGAATATGTTCCGGTTGATAATTGGTAAAAATATATACCACTGGGCATTGGCTGCTCTAGTTCACCATTTCCATCCCAACTTATTGAGTACTTACCTGGTGATTCTTTACTTTCCTTAAGAATTTTAACCAAACGACCTAAAGTATCATGAATAGCGATCCGAATTTTGTAATTCTTCTGTTTTTCCAGTACTTGATATAAAATTCTGGTCTGACTATTAAATGGATTAGGATAATTTTGTAAAAGAAAAAAAGATTCTGTAGTATTTGTATGGTTTTGCCAAACTATATTATTTTGATTTTGAGATTTTAAATAAAAATCGATACCTTGAACTGTATCGGGTGAAGAAAGAGGCACTAGTTTAGCATCCGCCTGATTTTTTGTATTGAAATAAAAATCTTCTAAAATTTGTTCACCGGAATTAAAAAAGGCATGAAGATAATAACTATTAGTAGGTAAACGAACAAAATAAAATCCTATTGTATCACTAATAATTGGATGAGAAAGGATTATTTGTGTCCAGTTCTCATTAAATATTTCAACAGTTGCACTATCAACAGGTGTTAGAGTGCCCTCTAAATATACAGTTCCCATTATAATCCCTTTTTGCAGAAGGTTAAAGTTGATATCAGTTACAATTTGTCCAGGTTCAACAGTTATCAAGATTGCCTCATTTGTATCAGAAGTATTATAGTAATACTGTGATTCATAAATAAAACCAGAAGGAACCTGTCCAGTGGCTTGAACAAAATAATCTCCGGGATCAACAGAGAGAAAATAATATCCTGTATCATTGGTAGTTATTGTCCTCAGACTGTCAACAAGGCTGTTAGATACCATAGAAACAATGATCTCTGCTTCTGAAATTGGTATCAATTCATCTGCTTCATAAACTTGCCCTGATATGTAACCATTTGATTCAGAAATTGTATCCTGATCTACAGTCCAGGTTTTGGAAATTGCATATTCTGGATCAGATTGCCAAACTCCAGCAGAATTTTTTCCTTTCACATAAACAGTATATGATTGTTCATCAATCAAATCGGATAATTTTATGGTAGAATCATCTGTTAAAGATATTTCCTCACTCCATTCTCCTTCAGGATCGTTTAAAGTATAGATATAATGGGTGATCCCTGGTCCATCGATTGTAAGACAAGCTGCTGTCTGAGAAGTTATACTATCAGGCTCTCCAGATATGGAAGCACCTGATTTAACATAGGCCCCCATATCTATACTGTTAGGACCTGCACTAATAGCAGGTGATGTTGGACTAAGATGAAAATTATAATCATCGTCAATAAATTCAGGATTTATATCAATATTACCTTTTCCTAAATAATGATAATTAGAAGATATAATGGATAAATTAAGTTTTATTTGCGGATCTTTGTAAGAAGAATGAGCTCGTAAATTTTTAAATGGTTTATTATTATTCCAGAATATATTTCCCTCTAGATAGGCACCTTTACCAGGTGCAAAATCTCTGCTGGGCATTTCACTGAAGTTTATAGCTGCATCAGAGGAGTTTACAAAAGTATTATTTTCAGCAATTAAAAAGGCACCCTCTTTCAACAAAATTGCATGATCATTACCATAAAATACATTTCGAACAACTGTAATTTCTGAATTTTTATAATATTTGCCTGTAGAGATGGCATTGCTGGTATAGTAATCAGCATAAGGTTGAAATCCAGTAAAAAAATTTCCTTCGATATGAGCATCACATCCATCCAAGTCCAAAGCTTCATCTTGTCCACCTAAAAATATATTATTATATACCTGCAGGATAGGACCTGGTCGATGTGCTACCGAGAAATCGATAGCATCATTCTTTCCCCCTACCCAACCGAATACATTATTTTTAATAATTAGATATTCATTATCTATGAGTTTAAAACCTTTTATACACTCAGCATTAATTCGATCAGGAAAGGTTGAATTTTGAACAATAAGTGAGGGATGAATTACATTAATAATTTTTTTATCGGAATTATTCCATTCCATATTATCAATTAGTAATTTGGAACTGTCTAAAAAAATAGATTGCTTTCCTTTATCAGCATAGTACATATTCACATAACAAAGCAAATTATCTTCCATGGTTGCATTAAAAGAAATACCATTCCAATGTGAATTAGTTCCTTTTTCATGGGTCATGAGGATCTTATGTTCAGCATCTCCTGCTGCAACCAGACATCCGCCAGTTTCGACAATGATTTTTTTGCCGGATTTAAAATAAACCGTAACTCCTGGATCTATTGTTAGAGTTATATTTGCAGGAACCGTCACAGTACCCACAACGGTCCAGGGCCCTGAAACTGTATCAAGTACTGTATCTACTTTTAATAGACCCGAAATTGTATTTCCAATAGTTTCATTTTTACAAAAAATCATGATTGGAAAACAGAAAAATAAAATTATAATATATCGGCTGGTTTGGTTTTTTCTCTTTACTAAGAAATCAGAATTCATATAGACTCGTATTAATAATTAATGATTTAATTATATGACTTATACTGAATTATAAAAAATAATTACATAAAACGCATATCATTTAACCTGGACAAAATCCATCCAAGTAATTATAAATCCACAGGAATTACTGTCTCTAGGGCAAAGGTCAACAATCTCAGAGGCAATGAAATCCTGCGGATCAAAAAATTCTTGTAATTCATAAGAACTTTATTCCTCACCTACTCATTCTTATATACAATCTCTCCCCCAATAATTGTATAAACAACTTCCGTATCTAATATCTCATCCTCAGGAATAGTCATTATATCTTTTGAGAGTACTGTAATATCAGCCAATTTACCCGGAGTTAAAGAACCCCTGATATCTTCCTCAAAAGCAGAATAAGCACAATTTAAGGTATAACTATAGAGAGCCTGTTGTCTGCTTAATTTCTGTTCAGGATAATAAACTGATCCGTCTTTTAATTTTCTAGTAATTGAAGCATAAAAATTCGCTAGAGGATTAACATCTTCCACTGGACAATCTGTACCATTGGTTACAACGCCCTTTGTATTTAATATTTCTTTCCACATATAACTTCCCTGCTCTGCTCTTTTCTCACCCAACCTCTTGACTACATAGGGTCCGTCTGAAGTACAATGAACAGCCTGCATGGAAGCTACTACACCCAATTCTCCAAATCTGGAGATATCATCCGGATGCAGATGCTGAGCATGTTCAATTCTCCAGCGAAGATCATTTTTATCCGGATACTTCCTGAAAGTATCTTCATAAATATTTAGCACTTCACGATTTGCCCTGTCTCCTATTGCATGTGTACACAACTGGAAATCATTTTTAATTGCAATTTCTGCTGTCCTTTTGATAACTGGAATTGAAGTTGTATTCAATCCATAACTGTTAGTTAAATCATTATACGGTTGGAGAAACCAAGCACCATGAGACCCAAGGGCCCCATCCATAAATCGTTTAATAGCCCGCACAGTTAAATGATTATCACCTATTCCAATTAATTTATAATCAGCAATTTTCTTTTCTAAACTATCATTATTCTCATATATCATTACCCACAATCTTATTTTTAATTGCTGATTTTCTGCCATATTTTTAAATAAATCTATAGTTTCAAATGAAGAGCTGGCATCATGAAATGAGGTTATTCCCTTTGACAAACACTCTTTCTCAGCAAGTTCAATTGCTTTTACTTTCACTTGGTTCAGCTCCTCTAAAGTAAGATTTTCTCTTGACTCAGTAAGTTTTTTACTAATTAATTCCTGGGCTGTTTCTCTAAATACCCCAATTACTTCTCCATCTCTATCTCTTACAATTTCACCTCCATCAGGGTCCGGAGTGTTATTTGTTATACCTGATATCTGCATAGCTTTATAATTTGCAATACAGGAATGACCACTTGCATGGGTTAATAATACAGGATTTTCTGGTGAAACTTTACTTAAAAGGTGGTGATAAGGCAGTCCATCAACCTGTGGTTGAGGACTCTCATCCCACTTCTCCTGATGCCAGCCTCTTCCCAGAATCCATTTTCCAGTTTCAGTATTTTCCACTGTTTTTTTCACCATTGCAACAATATCTTTCCAATTACTGGCTTTCTTTAAATCCAGTTTCATCATAGCATTTCCCAGGCTGATAAAATGGCCATGACCTTCAATAAAACCAGGTACTGCTAGTTTTCCTTTTAAATCAATTACTTTCGTATTATTATCAATATACTTCTCTATTTCTTCAACTGTACCTATATCTAAAATTTTAACTCCCTTTACTGCTAGAGCTTCTGCTTCTGGTAAACTTTTATCTATAGTGACCACTTTACCTCCTGTTAAAACCAGATCTGCGTTCTGAACATTAGAACAACCTGCTAAAATAAAAAGAACCAACAAACTCCGAAAAATAATAATAATAATTTTTTTAAACATGGTTTATCCCCTTATATAATACTATTTATATTATTAAATTTAGTTACTTATAATTCAAACTTATTTAAATTATGACCTTCAGGAACAGGTTCTTTCTCCTGATAAATATCCCAGTAATAGGTCCGTGCTTTACCCAGAGTTTGGTATAATTCATGATTTTCATCTGCCTGATGTTCTGAAATTTTATTCCCTTTCTCATCTATGAGAATCAATTTCTGTGCTCGGTTTAAAATTCCTGCTGTTCCTACACTACAGATTGCAACCAGCTCTTTATTCTTCGATTTTTCAATCAGCTCACCATAGGTTATATCTCTTTCTATAACATCCACTCCCATTTTCTTTAATATTTGACATATCCCCTGAATGGTTATCGAAGGAAGAATCAGGTTGCTCTCAGGAATCTTTATTACTGAACCATTCTTAAAAGCAATAAGGCAGCAGGATGTATCCCACTCAGTTACTGTTCTTGACTCAAGTGGTTCATATGGGCGGTCATCTAAGAATAGGGCTGAGCTCGCTTCAGGGTACATTTGCTTTGCTGCATCTATAGCCTTAATACTCATAAGATAATTTACTCCCAGTTTATGACATCCTGTTTCATTAATACCCATAGCTCTCACCATGTTTGGTATAACAACTCCTGTAAAAGGTTCACCCAGGTAACGGTCGTATTTACAAACAACAGCTCTGATGGAGGGATTTTCAGGAAATGTTACACCGATGGATTGGGCTTCATCAAATGTAAAGGGCCTGAGATACCCTTGAGCTTTTTGTTCAGACATTTCTTTAAAAAATAATTTCATCTCAGGCTGCTCAAAAAAAGTGATAAAAGTATCTTCAATTTGTTTATAAGAGGGAACCAGATGCTGCTGTTTAAAACCAAGATTGAACTTCATACTTCTTTGCAATCGTTCAATATTCTTATTCAGATTGAGAAAGTTAACTTCTATCTTACCAGTATCATTGTTTTTCTTACAGAAAAATCTAATCCCTTCAAAAGCAAGGAATAGACCATAATGTATCGAACGTGATACTGAGAACACCTTATCACCAACTTCATGGAATGAAAGGGATTTGTCCTTAAGCAGATAACACATCTGTTTTCCAGCCCATTTAGCACCTTCAAATCCTGCCATGGCTATTCTCCTCTTTTTATTTACTATGATATTTTCGAATAATTAATTAAAATTATATTGATTAAAATATTTTTTCCTGATCCATGTATATCAAAACCAATTTAAAATATTAATTAATTTATAAAATGTCAAGAAATATAAAATAGTTACTAGATGACCTGTAAGAATAAACATTGAATTTATAATCGCAGTTAAATTAATAATTTATATTAATAATTCTATTCAAATTGTATAAAAAATGAAAACATTAAAACAAATGTAAAGTCTACTTGACAAATTATATTTTCTTTTGTATATTAATTGTCAAGTTAACTTTACATAAGAGATAAAAAAATGATAAAAAAAAACAAAGTAATCAATTATATAAAAAAATTTAGAAAAAATAATTTCATGACTCAGGAGGAACTGGCAAAAACTGCCGGAGTCTCCAGACAGAGTATCAATTCGATTGAAAAAGGTAAATATATACCAAGTCTAACTCTGGCCTTACGGTTAAAAAGTATTTTCAAATGTTCAACTGATGATCTGTTTGAACTATACGAACAAACACAAAATAATAAATAAGGGAGGAAAATATGTTAAGTAAATGGCTTTGCGAAAAAGATTATAAATCACATTTTGGAGTTGCCCAGATTTTACTAGGTATAGGAACTCTTGCAGTGCTGATAAGTTCAAGTAAAATACTCGACATCCTATTCAGTGAAAGTACCTGGCTTCATTTTACAAAAGGATTATTCTGTGGTCTTTCATTTACCTTACTGGTCTCATCAATTATTTTAAGTATTAAAGGTCTCACTTATTTAAAGCAAAAACAGTAAAGGAGTAAATATGGATGAAAGAGCAATATATCATCGTTACAAAGCATCCCGGTGGTGTCTTGCTACCGGAACAGCTATTATGTTTATTTGGTTTCAGTACGCATTGATCGCAAATGGTGTTATTCGCTGGGACTTTATGATTGTACTGGGTTCAATGGCACTGGTAAAACTTGTAAGCCGTTTTTATTACAAAAAGACAAATTAAGGAGATTACCATGAAAAAAATCCTGTTAAGAATTTTACTGATTTTAGGAATAATTGTAGTTTGTTTGATGGGATACGGGATAATCATCTACAGTCAACAATCTGCTGTTTCCCGGGGAGAAACCATTCCAGAGTATTCTTCCCCAAGATCAGCCTTATTGGTTATCGATATACAGGAAGGTACGACTGGTTCCCATTCAATTATTCCTCAATATCAGGATCAAGCAGATCAGTTTATACAAACTGTTAATAAAGTGATAAATAAAGCTGATTCCTTAGAAATACCAGTTATCTATATTTATCATGTGAACAGTAATTTTTTGTCTAATCTGATTTTGAGTGGGAGAATGAAAAAAGACTCACCCGGAACTAACATCGATTCCCGTATTCATATGGTTAAAGATATCCAGTTTCCCAAACACAAAATGGATGCTTTTTCTAATTCTAACCTTGATACTTATTTAAAGGACAACCATATTAATCATCTTTATATTACCGGTCTTGATGCAGCTTTTTGTGTAGATCGTACTGTAAAAG
>CAYUAG010000135.1:0-7459 GCA_964442615.1 uncultured bacterium | reverse complement strand
AAAATTATGATATTATTTTTTTTGCTCAACGAATGATAAAATCCTTAAAGTTAGCACTCGATGCTTTTTTATATTGTTTCGGAAAAAAAACTGGTATTATAAAAGATGCAGCAGGAAGAGAGCTAAGGTACGGACTTTCTATGTTCATTTTGAGGAATGGTAAATTGCAGCAGGATTGGTTTACAGATAAAACAGAAAAGAAATAATTTCCTCGCTCCGCAGGGGCTCCAGCCTCTGCGGCAAAGATAAAATCATTAAATAACACTGAAAAGATCCCAGGCTTGATCAGCGTTTTGGATTTGCTAAGTCATTTTACCGAACCACAAATGATGGTTCGATAGTGCAACGGTATATAAATCACTATATATCAATAATTTAAAAATATCGAATGGTTCGATAGGTTCGATACATTCGATAAATTATAGTTGCATATTATGAGAAAGAATAATATATTATTATCGAACCATAAGAAAGAGTTTGATAATAGCATGATATATAAATTATTAAAATTTAAATGATTATAGCAAATTAATATTTTTGAATGGTTCGATAGGTTCGATAAATGAAAGAAAAAATTGATTCAATAAAAAGAGAAATTAAAAAACTAAGGGAAACAAGAGAATATTTAGTTCATGTTTCCAATACCGAATGGTACTCTTTATTTAAAGATGAGATACGTAATTCTATTGCTATTGAAGGTGTTTTTACAAATCGACAAGATCTTATTGATGTTTTAGAACGTAACAAGCGGACAGATAAACAAAAAGCAGCATCTATCCTTGGATATTTTGAATCCGCTTCAACAATGTATCAATACGCGGCTAGTCAATATAAAGAAAAAGAATTTTTTCTGCGCATGGCTGATATAAAACAAATTCATACACTTTTAATGCGGTATGAAAAGGATATGGGATTTTATATTGGTGAGATTGGAGAGTTTCGTAATACCAGAGCTGAAGTCGCTCAATCAACCTTTATACCGATCAGTGAATTTTATATAAGGCAGGTAATGGAGCTCTTCCTTAAATGGATCAATCATCATTTGAAGAAGAAAACATATGATCCCATTATACTGGCAGCAATGGCGCATGTCTGGTTTGAGTCGATTCATCCTTTCAGAGACGGTAATGGAAGAACGGGAAGAATATTATTGTCTTATATCCTTATCGGATGTGGTTTGATCAATATTGCTATCAAAGGTATCTCTAAAAAAGATCGTGATATTTATTATGACGCTCTTGAAAAAGCAGATGATCAATTTGAAATAATACATAGAGAGATAGAGAAGGGTAGACATTATACTATAAATGAAGTAGATAAGTATCTTGATAAAAATAATTTTGACAAGGTTTTAACTATTGTTATGAACAGGTTTAAAGATTCTGTTTATCGTTTAACAGAAATAGATGTAAAAAATATTGACAAAGAAGCAAAATTGTCCCTAAGTGAACTGGCAAAAATTTATGATTATTCTCCAAATTATCTACGTAATCTTATTAACCGGGGGAAATTAAAAGCCACAAAAAAGGGTAAAACTTGGTATGTTCGGGTTAAAGATATGGCTGCTTATGTAGAACAGGTTGGCTCAAAATAAATTATTCGCCTTATCTTCCACAAACTCTAAACAAAAAAAATGAAAAATATCCAAAAATCTCTCACTTTTCTAAGATTTATTTAGTGTGTTGGGTAGCGCGAATAATACTTCAGTTGTTAAAATCATCTTTTTTTCTTGTTTGAAAATCTTGACAATTGAAGAATTTATTCATCAATAAATGGAACAATAATATTGGGTAAAAATGCAGATTTCTACCAACACTTAAGGATGAAGATCCGCAACTGGCTGGAATCAGATGCCGGTAGGCACAATAAATGGGCAGAATACCTGATGTTTGCTCCTGACTTATTTCACTTGCTGTGCAAACTTTCCTTAGATCCTGAAGTATCAACCAGAGAAAAAGCCAAACTTGCAGCAGCAATTGCTTATTTTGTTTCACCAATTGATTTAATTCCGGAAGCACTCACCGGACCTATAGGTTATGTGGATGACATTGCCCTGGCAGCGTATGTGTTAAACAGTATTGTAAATAATACGAATAAAGATATTGTGATCAAGCATTGGGCAGGTGATGGTGATGTTCTGAATGTTATACAACAGATTCTCAAGGTTGCCGATGAAATGGTCGGTTCCGGTCTGTGGAGGAAAATTAAACGAATAATAGGAAGAAATTGAAAATAGTGTAATTCAGCAAAATTATTGGATTTCACAATTGATATAATTCATAATCAAAGGGAGGACATCATGGAAAACGCTTTAACAGCAGTTCAACTATTGTTTTATCTTTTAGGTGGATTAGGAATATTCTTCTTTGGGGTTGGAATTCTCTGGTTTGTATCGGTGTATAAGGAAAAGAATAAATAACATCTTGGAAAACAAGAAAATTAACAAAATGAAAATTACCGTATGTGAGCTGAGAAATGATGCGGATGTTTTGGAGCAGGACTGGCAGTCTCTGGTTTCTCATGTTCGTTCACATAAAAGTGACTTAGTACTTCTCCCTGAAATGCCTTTTTATCCTTGGTTGGCAAAATCCAGGCGGGTTGATCCTGAGAGCTGGAAAAACGCTGTAAAAGCACATGACCAGTGGATGCACCGTTTAGGTGAACTTTCTTCTTCTATAGTAGCTGCTTCCAGACCTGTGATACGGCAAGGCAGACGCTTCAATGAAGGATTTATCTGGGATGAAAAGAATGGGTATAAGACTATACATACCAAGTATTACCTGCCGAATGAGGAAGGCTTCTGGGAAGCTTCCTGGTATGAAAGGGGAGAAGGTAAATTTTTAGCTTATCAAATTAATCAGATGCGAATTGGATGTATGATCTGTACAGATCTCTGGTTCACCCGACATGCCCGTAAATATGCCGAACAAGGTATCCATCTTCTGGTGTGTCCGCGGGCAACTCCGGCAGGATCAGTTGAAAAATGGCTTGCAGGAGGTAAGACGGCTGCAGTAATATCCGGGGGATTCTGTTTATCATCCAATTTCATGGGTGCCATAGGAGAAGGGGTGAAATGGGGTGGTAAGGGATGGATTATTGAACCGGAAGAGGGAGAAGTGTTAGGTATGACTTCACAGAAAGAGCCATTTTTAACCCTGGATATAAACTTGAAAGCTGCAGAAAAGGCCAAGTATACCTATCCCCGTTATGTACTTGAATGAATAGAGAAATATTCCTAAGATCGATTAAGCAGCGTCAAATCCAGCATTACGAAATTCATCTATTAAATCTATTAGTAAGGAAGGTTGAAAAATGACTTTAATTCAACTTACAGAACTATTTAAATGGATGTCAATAATTAATATTTGTCTGTTTATAGTAAGCGCAATTCTCACCATGTTTCTCAAGAAGGTTGTGTGTAAAATGCACGGAAAATTATTTGGAATCGATGAATCTAAAATATCTGTAGTTCTTTATGGTTATCTGGGAATTTATCGAATTTTTATTTTAGTATTCAATCTGGTTCCTTACTGTTCACTATTAATTTTAAAGTAATCATGGTATAAAAAACATTAATGAATTTCTTAGTAGTGTTTAATCGGAAAGTATACATTTTCCTATCCAAAAAAAATCTATCCTCTTGACAATAACATGGTGACAATAGTTTTTGATTCTGAAAAGAAAGAAATATAGGAATTTCAGCATCTTAAACATTTTCCACCGGATCCTGATTACCGGGTTTCTGTTGAATTCAAACAGTTTAAAAATTAAGAACAAGTTAAAATGACCACTAGGCAAAATCAGATTAAGACATTTTACCAGTATGCAAAAATACTGTTTAAGATAAAAAATCAAAAAAAAGTTTTAATTAACCTATAATGCTGATTCATAGAACTAATTATTAGGTTTAACTGCAATAATTAAAAATTGCTTTGTAAAAAAACGACATATTAAATAGACAGTAACAATTTTCAAATAAAGAAAACATGCTTAATTGTTTCAAGAAATCTTGATTTCTGATTATTAAATGTGGATAATAGAATAAATGACTTTGAGTATTAATTAAATATTAAATAATAAAGGAGTTTATCATGAAAGAAATAATGTTAACATCACTCATTTTTTTACTGTGTATGAACTTCATATCATACGCAGATACGGGTATCGGAGTATCGGATTCTGGGTATCTAACTTCTAAGCCACCTGATGCACCTGTGCTTCAAAGCCCGGTTGATGAAATTATAGATCTTCCTGACACGGTTACTGTGACCTGGTATTCCATGATACACGCTGCTTCATACATCCTACAGGTATCAAACACTTCTAATTTTACAACTCTGGTTGTAAATAATAATACTCTGACTGATACTACTTTTAAAATTATTGGTCTTGCTACCACTACTACATACTACTGGCGGGTTTGCGCTACAAATGTAGCTGGCGATGGCCAATTTTCAGAGGTCCGGCATTTCACCACCTCCGCATCTTCGGTCGTGGACCAGGAAAGCAGTTCAATTCCCGAACACTATGCACTTCTGCCGAACTGTCCTAATCCTTTCAATCCTCTTACCACCATCACATATCTGCTCCCGGAGAAGGCGGAAGTTTCGCTCGTTATTTATAACTGCATGGGGCAATCCATCCGGGAACTGGTGTCTGGCACTCGAGATGCAGGGAAACATAAGGTACAGTGGGACGGTCAGGATAACCGCGGCACAACTGTTACAAGCGGACTGTATATATGCCATCTTAAAGCTGGTAACCACATATTTTCACAGAAAATGTTATTAATGCGTTAAACATACGTTTTAATAATCTTATTTTAGTGTAATAAAAGGAGAGAACCATGAAAGTTTATATAATAGGCATCATGTTGATCATCAGCACAGCCTTGTTTGCCCAGGCTCCGGTGGTCGAGAATGTGCGGTTTGAACAGCGCATGGACGGTACCTTGATTGTGGACATCTATTATGATGTCACTGATGCGGACAGCGACTCACTTGAAATAACCATCGAAGCTTCAGACGACAGCGGCGCTACCTGGAATGTACCCTGCACCAGCCTGACTGGTGATGTTGGTAAAGACATCACACCCGCTACCAATAAACACGTAGTGTGGGATTTTTACACAGACAATCCGGACACAAGTGGTTATAGTTATCGGATTCGAGTAACTGCTGATGATGAATACACTATGGACGTATACAGTATTGAAGCTGACATACCGTTGGAGGGTGACACTTTACAAATTAACGATGGAAATGGCAATATTATAACACTAACATTTCCTTTTGCGGCAGTGCGGGATACTCCTCATGTTTCCTTGAAAATGGCTTCCGTAGATATGAATCTACCTATTGCAATACGGCAGGTACCGGTATTTGAAATCAGACCCCTTGATATTAATCTTTACAGGCCTGCTGAAATAACCATTGAATACAACACTCCAATAAATGAAACAGAACCAACCGCACTTTTTAGAGTACGTTCGGAAAACTGGCTGACACCATTGAGTGATCACACCTACTCAAGTGATAAAAAATCAATGACAGCTCACACGCTTTTCTTTGGAGATTTTGCTGAAGGGGAAATGACCTACAACCAGATAAAAGCACAGTTTGATTCACTAGTCGCCCATTATGAGGTCACTTATGAAAACTATGGAAAAATTTTAAGTAAAAAAAATAATTTAAATTGCGATACTAAAGAACATAAAAAAAAATGGGATCACTACAGAGATGGGATGGAAGCATGTTTAAAAGGTTTTGTAATGATGTATTTCTATCAAATTCTTGAGGGACAAGAAGAAACCCTGGCAGAAGATGTAGAGTGGCTATGTGAGTATATTGCCAGTAGGGGAGTACAAGAAATACTGGATATGTGTATCCCAGATAATCTCTGTGACACAAATTACAAACACACCATTGCAACGATGACCAGAGACATGATGGTACTTGGATGCGAAGACAGTCCAGCTTATCCGGCACTCTATGAACGGTTTAACCAGATTCTTCTAGATTGTGCTTCTTATTTAACTATTGTTTCGACATTAGCAATTGAAGGTGGTGAACTTGAAATAATGTCAATTGGTTATACAACACTCAATATGTTCGCCTGTGGTGAGAATGAATTAACTGTCCAGGGTTGGGGTGCACTTGATGTATCCGGAGATGGTACTTATGGTGTCTGTGATGCTACTGTCAGTGGGGTAACTGCTGTAGAAGTCTTTGGTACTTCAAATACTGACACTCATTCCTATGAATTGACCATAACAACTGACCAGAACGCTATTTTATATGTTCAATGTGGAGATCTTGGCTCTGAAACAGCACTGTGTGGAACTGGAACGTATAATTCAGAACTAAATCCCGATAATGGATATAGTGAAGAAATATCAAATGGGGATTTTAGTATGACTATAACGCTGAAGAATCCTGTCACAAGTTTACCGGAGTAAAATAAGTTAAAATGCAGTATAACTGTATATACTGCTGATACTGATAATTTTTCACTCCAGATCCTCGTGAACTACTGGCTGTTACTCATGGTTTTTGGGGTAACAGCCAGTGTTTTTATTGGTATCCTAAAAAGATTTGTAATCAATTAATTTTATTGAATTTGTCCCTCTATGAAAAACTCAGACTGACAGAATAATAACTTGTGGATTATCCCCAATAATAATTTGACTTCAGAGTCCAATTATTTATTGAATAACTAATCAATGAAATTATCGATTCAGTAGGTCACTAGACAGGTGATAAATCCAAAGAGAGAACTTTATTGAAGGTAATGAGGGAGTTCCAAGGTTGGGTTGGGCAATGCGAAATCCAACAATAGGAATCTGATTTGTTAAATATTTAGTAAGGAGGTTAAAATATGACTTTAGATCAACTTACAGAACTATTTAAATGGATGACTATTATTAATATTGGTCTGTTTATAGTTAATTCACTTTTAATCATAGTTCTTAAGAAAGTCGTGTGTAAAATGCACGGAAAATTATTTGGAATCGATGAATCTAAAGTGTCTATCATAGTTTATGGTTATCTGGGAATTTATCGAATTTCTATTTTAGTATTCAATCTGGTTCCTTACTTTTCTCTTTTGATATTGAAGTAGTCAAGAAATAAAAACATTAGGGGAGAAACTATGCGTAAACTGACCAGCCTAGCTCCAGCAGGAGAAGTCTATGGTATTGATTATTCGAAAAAAAATATTAAGATTTTCCAAAAAAACCAATAAAAAATCAATCGAAAGAGGTATAGTTGATATCAGTTACGCTGATGTTTCTTCTTTTCCTTTTAGAGAAAATATGTTTGACCTCATCACTGCAGTTGAAACTCATTAAACAAATAAACTTGCTTTTATATCTTGAATTCACTAAATTAATTTCCATATTTGATTAAATAGAGTTCTGCAAAATAGGTTATAAGAAAGAATTTAAAAAAAAAGGAGTATG
>CAYUAG010000134.1:0-7481 GCA_964442615.1 uncultured bacterium | reverse complement strand
AGCAAACACTGTTGAACCTGTCATGCCTATTCTGATTGACTTTTTATCTTTTATAGCATAAAATTTTTGAATAAGTTGAGGCATACCAAAGGGAGCCACACTGGTTAAAAACACCAAACAGAAAAGAGGCCAGAATCCTGGGGGTCCTATCCAGTCTGTTAATTTTGGTTCTATGGCTGAAAGCTGGTCAGTAATACTACTCACTCCTCCTCCGGCTTTGAGGGTACTGAATAAGAGTATGAGAACTCCTGCGCACATGATAATACCGAAAATCACATCTATCATGGTCATAGATTTGTATCCCCCCATCACCAGATAGACAGCCGTAAAAAGACCCATAAATCCTAGAGCCAGTGTATAATCAATATTAAAGTTTGATCTAAAAAGATATGAAAGCCCCATAAATACTGCTGCTGTATAAGGTACTAAGAAAACAAAAATTGATACCGAAGAAAAGAGTTTAAGAAAAGGACTTTGGTAACGCTTATCAAAAAACTCTGCCATAGTATGAATACCAAGATCAGAAGTTATCTTTTTTACCTTAGGACCTAAAAAATACCAAACTCCAACCACACCGATTAATACATTACCAACAGCTATCCAAAGACCGGAATACCCAAAACTCCAACCGATTTTACCGGCAAATCCAATAAAGAGTACAGCAGAAAAGTAAGCTGTACCATAAGTAAAGGCTGTCATCCAGGGACCAACTTTTCCTCCTGCCAGGAAAAATTCATTAAAAGTTTTAGTTTTCCTGAGTCCTAAAACTCCCATGATCAGTATCATCACTGCATAAATTCCAATTACAATTCCTTTAAATAACATTATCCCTCCTTTTTTGAAATAAAACTATAATGTATACATCAATTCAAATCTGAACCAGTTATAAGAGTCATCTTCAGGACTGTAAAAGTTACCTGGTTTAAATATTTCCAAAAGAACATGACCCTTAAAATGTTGGTTTATTTGAAATGTTGATCGGGCAATTAACAAATCCCCCCGGTATTTTCCCAATCCATATTTTCGGGAAGATATAAAAGCAAGGTTATAAAATGATTTTAAAGAATGATAGGTTAATTTCAGTCTGATTTTTTGGGTTAGCTTAAATTCAAGAGAGCTGTTTAGGGAGGAAAGATTACTCCAATACGCCACCTTTCCCCCCATTTCAGGAATCAGGGTATAAATATAGGATTCACTCCATTTGGGCCAGCGGCTGAATAAGGGATCCCATCCCTCATTAGTAAATGTACCCGGATCATCACCAGAAAGAGCAATTGCCCCTAATGTCAGTTTTTTTAAACAGGGTATAGTTTCCCCGATGCTGAAATCTAAATGGGTATACCCTCCCCAGGCGGATATATTATAATCTCCCTGTTCACCTTGCTGAAAAGCTCCCTCTGCAGTAAGGTGAATGTTTTTGTTTACCGGAATTATAAAACGTCCCCCCCATGTTCTACTCTGGGTTGAAATTGGATAATCTTTTGTTTTTAATCTGTTTTTTAAAATTACATATCCTTCCCAATTCAAATTGAATCCTTTTCCCTTATAATAAACACCCATTCCTTGTTCAGGCTGTTCTATTATTGTTTGATTCTGAGGATTGATCATAGGAAGCCAGTCATCAATAACCGGTTGTTTCACATAAAACATGGTTATAATATGATCTGCTGCTGGTTTGCAATCCAGTCTGACACCATTAAAATATATGGAACGGGAACCGTCTAAAGGGTGAGCATCCATCACTACAAAACCCTCTCCTAAAATTATATTTTGACGCCCGGCTGTAATTGTGACTGGCAGAATTCCCGATAGTTTTAACTGCAGGAAGAGATTATCAGGAAAAATTTCATGAATAGTGAAATCTTTCTCAGGTCTAAAATAATATCGAAATTCATTGGTGAATTTTGCATACCATCTCAAATTTCTCAGAAGTTTCCAGTCAAACCAAATACATGTTTGATGTCTGGTAAAGGTATTGGTTGCTTCTCTTGATTTATCCAGAAATATGGCATTATCCCAGGATACGAGTCTGAAACGCTCTGTCAGCCCCCATTTAAATGAATCCCTACCTCTTTTATCAAGAGTTCCAGCATGTATATAAGAATTCAAAATAATCAAAAAGATAGTTACAATTACTAATGTCTTATTTCGCATTGTAGAACCTCACTTTTTTTATATATTAATTGACCTTCTTGTGGGGATAGTCTAATAATCATTAAAAAATTAATTAAATTTATAATGTTTATTCAAATACATCCAGATCTGCTCCAACTATAACTTTACCTTTATATTTTTTTGAAATCTCTTCCAGCAAATCTTTCTCTTCCGCACCCCAGAATAAAATATGATACAAAACTAATAATTTAGGTTTAACCTGGCGAGCAAGCTCTCCGAGTTCATAGGTTGAGGTATGATGTCTGGAATGGTACCTTTTCCATAAATCACTTTTCTGCTCAAAACCTTTTTTATAATAGACTTCATGAATCAGGATATCTGCACCTTTACTGTATTTCAAAATATTCTCACAAGGAGCAGTATCTCCAGAAAGGACTATAATTTTATCCGGAGTAGTGAATCTGAAGCCATAGGCCTGGGGCCAGGTTCCATGTTTCACCTTAAATGCTTCTACCTTTATATTTTGATCTTTATATATTTCACCTTCTTGAATCACATGAGTAATAACCCGCCATCCCTGATTATTAGCAGGTTCTGTCCCATACAATCGGTACCGTATGTCCTCCTGAAATGCCAATAGAATATGTTTTGTCATCTCCCCTATTCCTTCAGGACCATACACCTCCAAAGGTTCATCCCTTCCCATAACCCAGGGAGTAAGAATTAGATCCGCATAACCGGCAGTGTGGTCGGAATGGAGGTGGGTGAGAAAAGCTGTTTTAAGATTCTCTGCCGCCAGGGCCTCTATGCTACCACCATACCGGGGAGATAATCTGGCTGCCTGTCTGATTAAGCCCGGACCAAAGTCTATCAGATAGGAAGTTTTATTTACAATAATAGCTACAGAGCACCCGGAATGATTTGGATCTGGATTAGGATTCCCTGTACCTAATAAAACTACCTTTGTTACCAGCGAATCTGTACTATCCTTATTTGTAGAATTAGCAAAACAAAAAACTGTAAATCCTAAAAATAAAATTGATAAGCTGAGAATCCGTTTCATTTTATCCATCCTTTACAAAAAATATTCTATTTATTACTTATACTGATAGAACTTAAAAAATAATTATAAACTACTAATATGATAATAAAAAAATTTTATATTACCCTATCATATTTCAATTAAACTGTAGAGGATTTTTTTCGAAATTTACTTAACAAAAACTCTTTGTGCTTTATTATCAGAGAGAGAATCAGAACAAGCCATACTGTGTATACCGAAATATAAGAAATTATCTTGGCACTCCTATAGCTTTGAGGATAAAAATCGAAGGTGATTTCATGGTCTCCGGGTGGAATTATAATCCCCCGCAGCAGATGATTTACCTGATAAATATGAACTTTATCCTGATCGATTCCTGCAGTCCAGCCCTTGGGATAATAGGCATCAGCTAACACCATAAAAGCTCTGGCCTCAGTCTCAACTTTTAATTCCACTCTGTTTGGGGTGTATTCTGTAATGGCTGCTTTGGCAGTTGAATCATATCCGGTTTTTATTTCTATGTTTTCGGAAGTGAGAGCCATCTTGGCAGGATTAAATTCATCTTGATTCATAAATCTAACTACTTCTTTTTCATGGTTAAATTGTTTAACCTGGTGTACAAAATAAGCTCTTGTTAAAGAGTTATTATTTTTATATAATAGCTGGCCTCTATTTTTATTAGTGGCAATTAAACTAAGATCTGGATTATCCAGTTTTTCCGGAGAGATTATATAAGTAGCATTTAACATATTAACAATATTCCAGTTTATAATACTTTTTCCTCCTTTATTAAGAAATAGATTATTATCTACAATATCCTGAAATAGTTGAGGTTTAATTCCTGAATATCCACTTACTAACTGATGTCTATATGCCAAATCATTATTTTGGAATAATTCACCTAATCCAAGTACACGATATTGTGATGTTTCCTTTTCCATAATTTTGTCAAACTCTGTCTTGGCAAAATATTGACTTTCCAGAAAATCTTGATTATACAATCGAGCTTTTCCAAAAAATCTGAAGGAAATACTTATTAAATCAAAAGAGACAAGTAAAATAAAAATAGACATGATAAAAACTTTACTAACCTTCTTTTTATAATACATATAAATACAAACAATAAAAATCCCGACTAGGATAAGCATTCTTAAGGCATCTTTTATAAGGTATTCCTTTCTAATGGTCTTTAAAATTTCAATAACCTCTGGTCTAGAAGCAAAACGGGCATCACTTGCTGATGAATAAGAAAGAATACTCGGAAAGATTGCAAACAATAAACTCACCCCCGCAAAAATTGAACTAAAAATTATCGCAGTCTTGAATTTCCCTTTATCAAAATTATCAATAACTCCTTTTAATCCGTACATTGCAAGCACAATAAGAATAAAATCAATTAATATAAGAATCATCATAGGGACTCTGAATTTACTG
Organism: uncultured bacterium; assembly: GCA_964442615.1. Taxonomy (GTDB): domain Bacteria; phylum Zhuqueibacterota; class QNDG01; order QNDG01; family CAYUAG01; genus CAYUAG01. Next base: position 2,890 of record CAYUAG010000134.1, on the reverse strand, counting down.
AAATAGGGAAAATGGTAAAAGAATATTTTATATAAAAAGGGAAAATGTTTACCTAATGAAAGGAGAAATGAAAATAAAAGGAGAATTGACAGTGATATAACAAATCCATTTTTCCTATACCACACCATACCTGTAAGGGCAAGTATTAATATTATAATTCCGAAATATTCACTGGATTGGGTAAACCGCATGTCTCCCCAGTAGGTAGGTAATGCTCTTGCGTAAAGATGAGAATATTTCTTACCTTTATACACTTCATTGGAAGTTCCGCCCACGGCCCGGGGAATTAACGTACCAAGATACTCTTTAGGAGAATAAGACCATCTGGTAGCATATTCAAAGCTAACCCCACCGGATTTTTTCCTGGATTTATCAATTGACTCCTGAGTGTCTTCACTAAGATTGATTGCCTTGCCGCCTCTGGTGGAGTAAGGAGCATAATCCTTGGCCACAAATAAGGGTAGGGCAGACATCAGAACAGCAATAATCAGGGCGGGTACAAACATTCCAAATGATGTATATAAATTTTTGTATTGCTTGTCTCTCAGCCACCCCGTAATTTTATATATTCCTACAGTCATAATGAGAAGTAAGGTATAAAAAATGATTTGATAATGCTTGGTTTTGAACTGAAGTGAGAGTAGAAGAGTAAAAAAAGCAATGGAAGAAATATTTTTTTTCTTTGTAAAATATAAAAATGAAAACAGCAAAATAGGGATAACCATTACTGCCCTTATTTTTGTATTATGTCCAACCAGTATTAATCCCTGAAAATGGGGGAAAAAGAGAAAAGCAAGGGCACCAATTAATGAGAAATACCAGGGAAATTTTAAAAAATTCAATAAAAGGAATATTCCTATTGCCCCTAATAAAAACCAAAGAATACGCCAGTCCAGGATTAATCTATTTAATATCGAAATTAATTCATCGATATTAAAAGCATGGCTATCCTGGGCAAAATATTTGGGGAAACCACAGAAAACATTTGGATTCCAAAGAAATGGCTCACCGGTTTCTTTGGTATATTCGTCTACCTGATGCCTTTTCCCCATACCTGCAATTTTATCCGGCCCAACTGGCTTAAGTCCCTGAAACACTAAAGGCTGATAAAAGATCAACAAAACTATAAAAACAATAATACCTGTTATAAAATATTTTTGTGTAACAGAAGTATTGTCTAACAAATTAAATGCATTTTCTTTTTTTTGAGATCCCATATCTCCTCCCTTATTCTAATTATAAAATAATCTTTTAAATTTTACTTCCAAAAATTATAAATATCTTTCAAACTCTCTTTTTCCTTTAAAGTGATGAATCTGCTTCCTTTATCAAAATATCCCAGGGTCAAAGGAATCTGTCTGCTCAAGTGCCGGTTCCACATACTCAATGTATATGCTCCGGTATCATGAATTATCACATAGTCTCCTTCCTCAATTTCAGGAAGTTTAATATTTTGGGCAATAATATCACCCTGGAAACATAAAGGCCCTACAATATTATATTTCTTACTTTTATTTTTTTTCTGCCTGCCATTTTTATCTCTTACTGAAATCTCATGGTACCATTGTTTGGGAAAATAACATCTTCGCATTAAAAGATCAGACCCGATATGTATTATAGCTGTGTTAATATTTTTTGATTCCTTAATATATTCGACACGAGAAGCTACCCACCCGGTGTTGGCGTGTATAAAACGACCATATTCAGTAATAAGTTTGTATGTATCAGTAAAAAGTTGAGGACAGTTTCTTTTTAGCTTATGGACAAATATTTTAAGAGAAGGAGATTTTTTACTTTTTTTATAGGAGACTGGTAATCCTCCTCCTATGTCAAAAATATTGATTCTATGCTTAATTCTGGGATTAAGGTTTTCAATAAAATCATATACTTTCTTAATGCCTTTAACCAGCTGGTCTATTGAACAGCCCTGAGAACCGATATGCAGATGAACTCCATTCAGCCACTTATACTTTACATAATACTTCTCAATTAATTCTCTCTTTTCATCCAGAGGTACTCCTAATTTGGAATATTTACCCGCAGTACTGGTCATTTGTATTTCACCCACTCCTGTCTGGGGATTTATCCTGAGTCCTCCTGTACTTTGAGTATCAAACCGTGAAATTTCTTTATCTATTCTGTCCAGTTCAATAAGAGAATCAGCATTGATATGAAAACCTTTTTTAAGTACATATTCAATATCTTTAAAAGTTTTTGCAGGAGAATCAAAAACAATATCTTCTGGTTTATAACCACTCTTCTCAGCTAAATACACTTCCGGAAGAGTTGCAGCTTCAGCTCCTAGACTATATTTCTTGAGATGTTCCAAAATGGCAGGAAGAGGATTTGACTTTACCGCCACAGCATGGAGAGTTGTACTAGGAAAAACCTCCTGTAAGGTATTGACTCTTTCTTCTAAATAATCCAGATCATAAAATATTAGGGAACTGTTATCATTATTCAGCAATTCCTTCTTTACAGCATTACCCAATACCCGACTGATTGTCTCTTCGCTTATTCTTTCTTTCATAGTATCCAATTTTATTAATTAAATAAATTTCAAATTATAAAAAAAATACTAAAAATTGCCTAAAAAAACAAGGATTCATTCTTTTTTATTAAACTCATATCCAACCTCTCCTTCGACTTTGCTAAGGACAAGCTTTTAGAAAAAAAGCTTAGAATAATACCTATAAAAAAGAGGTGAATATTGATAAACCTTGCTCATAAGTTAAACCTTCTCAGGGTGTGAGTTTTATTAAATCTTGCCCAATCCTTCTATCCAGAAAAAAAGAAGGGGCTTAGAACAATATCTCAAAAAAAGAGAATTGATAAATCTCTATTTGAATTTAAAATATCTACAGGAGTGTCTAAAAAACAAGGAAATAAC
>CAYUAG010000133.1:0-7499 GCA_964442615.1 uncultured bacterium | reverse complement strand
ACCCTTCGAGATGGGGAACAATCTCCCGGATTTAGCATGACAGTAGAGCAGAAGATTCAGATGGCCAGACAACTTGAACATCTGGGCGTGGATATCATTGAAGCAGGTTTTCCCATATCCTCCCAGGGTGATTTTGAGGCTGTCAGAGAAATATCAAAGCAAATCAAGAGATCCTCTGTTGCAGGTTTATGCCGAACTATACATAAGGATATTGACAGAGCCTGGGAAGCATTACAGTATGCCCGAAAACCTCGTATTCACACCTTTATTGCCACGTCTGATATTCATTTAAAACATAAACTTGGCAAAACCAGGGAACAGATTATTGAAATGGCAGTTGAAGCAGTGAAATATGCAAAATCTCTTTGTGAAGATGTGGAATTTTCTGCTGAAGATGCAGTTCGAAGTGATTTGGAATTTTTATATGTGATTTTTAAAAATGTCATTGAAGCAGGAGCAACTGTCATTAATATACCTGATACTGTGGGATATAGTATTCCGGATGAATTTGGTTCTATAATACAGAGGATTAAAGATAATGTGCCCAATATATCAGAGGTTGATATTAGTGTGCATTGCCATAATGATCTTGGTCTGGCAGTGGCAAATTCGATTTCAGCAGTTCTTCAGGGAGCAAACCAGGTGGAATGTACCATAAATGGTATTGGAGAACGAGCCGGGAATGCTTCCCTGGAAGAGATTGTCATGGCACTGCGAATCAGAAAAGATTTTCTGGGGTATGATACTAATATTCATACCCAGGATATTTACAAAACCAGTCAGCTGCTCTGTCATATAACCGGAATCGATGTGCAGAGAAACAAGGCAATTGTAGGGAAGAATGCATTTGCTCATGAAGCTGGAATCCATCAGCACGGTGTGATTAAGAATGCAATGACCTATGAGATTATGACCCCTGAATCGGTGGGGATATTAAAAAGTAATCTTGTACTTGGCAAGCATTCAGGAAGACATGCCTTAAAACAGAGGTATAAAGAATTGGGATTTGAGCTTAGCAAAGAGCAATTAAATAAAATATTCATATCTTTTACTGATATTGCTGATCGGAAAAAGTCAGTGTATGATGCTGATCTTATAGCAATATTACAGAATAATCTCTTGGATATTCCAGAGTTTTATACACTTGAAGATTTACATGTACTGAGCGGTAACAATGTGACCCCAACTGCAACTATCAAACTGAAAAAGGGTGATGAAATTATTGAGGATTCAGCAACTGGGGATGGTCCTGTTGATGCAGTATATCGTGCTATTGATCGTATTACCAGTATGAATGGAGAACTGATAAGTTACTCAATAAAGTCAGTTACCAGGGGAAAAGATGCTCTGGGTGAGGTGTTTATACAGGTAGAGTTTAATGGTGTAACCTATGGCAGCTCTGCTGCAAGTACGGATGTGGTGGAGGCAAGTGCAAAAGCCTATTTATCAGCTTTGAATATAGCCCACTATACAAAAATGAATAGTAATCCAGAATTTAAAAAATTGAGAAAAAATGGAATAAGGATAAAAACATGACACTAACAGAAAGAATCCTTGCTGAACATGCCCCAAAATCCAGTGTTTTTCCTGGAGATAAAATTTGGATTAATGTTGATCTGCTCCTCACTCATGATGTATGCGGCCCTGGTACAATCGGGATTTTCAAAAGGGAATTTGGCCCTAAAAGTAAGGTGTGGGATAATGAAAAAATTGTCATAATTCCTGATCACTATATTTTTACAGAGGACATTCATGCTTTGAGAAATATAGAAATACTACGGGAATTTGCCCGGCAGCAGAATATTAAAAATTTCTATGATGTTGATTCTCCTGAGTATAAAGGTGTGTGTCATATTGCCTTAGCTGAAGAAAAGTTTCCCCAACCAGGAAAAGTACTGTTTGGTACTGATTCCCATACTTGCACTGCAGGTGCTTTTGGCATGTTTGCCACTGGAATTGGAAATACGGATGCTGCTTTTGTTATGGGTACAGGTAAGTTATGGGTACGTGTGCCTGAAACTCTAAAATATGTTATTACCGATACTATTCCTGATTATGTTATGGCCAAAGATATTATCCTGCATATCATTGGTGATATTGGTATTGATGGGGCAACCTATAAAGCAGTAGAGTTTTCAGGAGAAGTGGTAAGTAACATGAGCATGGAAGAGAGAATGACCTTGTGTAATATGGTGGTTGAGGCAGGGGCAAAAAACGGAATTATTATGCCTGATGAGATAACCTTTGATTATTTATCAAAAGATTTTAAGGATTTTACTGAGTCGCTACCGGAAAACAACCAGGCAACTTATACTCATATTACAGAGTATTCTGGTACATCATTTGAACCACTGGTTGCAGAGCCATTCAGCCCTGAGAATGTTACTCCTGCTTATCAATTGAAAGATATTTCACTTGATCAGGCGTATATCGGATCATGTACTGGGGGGAAAATAACCGATTTTTTAGCTGCAGCAAGAATATTAAAAGATAGAAAAGTTGTAATAAAAACAAAGGGTGTTCCTGCTACCACTCAGGTTAATGAAGCCTTACTGGAGCAGAAACTTGATGAGAAAAGTATTTACCAGATATTGACTGATGCTGGTGTAGATATTGGTCCTCCTTCCTGTGCAGCCTGTTTGGGGGGACCAGAAGATACTTTTGGTCGCTTGAATGCCAAGGAGGTATGTATTTCCACAACCAATAGAAATTTTCCTGGCAGGATGGGATCTATGGATTCAAAAACCTATCTGGCTTCACCATTAACAGTTGCAGCATCAGCACTTACTGGTAAAATAACTGATCCCAGAGACTATTTGCAGTAAGGAGTACTTCGTTGCTAAGGTGGTGTCAGAAGTTCTATGAAAAGACGATAACCACTTAGGACATGATAAGGAAAAGAAAAAAACAAAAGGCACAAGAAAAAAGATAAAAGTGTAAAAGGTATTAAGGTATAGAATTACTTGGACAGTCTGAGAAATGACTAGATGACTTAGAGGCAGTCCCTGACTGCCGGAAATCTACGACGATTCCTAAAGTTAAGGAGAGAAGATGAAAAAAATTATGGGTAAAATTTTTGTTCTTGGTGATAACATTGATACAGATCAGATTATTCCTGCGAATCATCTTGTATACGATCTTAATGATCCGGAAAAGAGAAAATTATATGGCAAGTATGCATTATCAGGAGTACCTTGGAATAAGTCTGGCCTTCCTGAAGGAGGGATTAAATTTGTAAAAGATAATCGTACCAAATCCGATTTTTCAATTATCATTGCAGGTAAAAATTTCGGGTGTGGATCTTCCAGAGAGCATGCTCCCTTTGCCCTTTGGATAGCAGGGATCAAGGCAGTGGTTGCAGAATCCTATGCCCGAATATTTTTTCGTAACTGTATTGATGGGGGATATCTGATACCATATGAAACTCCGAAGGAGTTGATTCGATCACTAAAAACAAATGATAATGTTGAGATTGACATACATCGGGATTACCTGCATCATTTAGAAAGCGGTAATAATTATCAACTCAACTCCCTAGGTGAAGTAAGGGATATTATATCCTGTGGTGGAATTTTTGCATACGCCCGTACTTACAAATAAAAATGGAGTAAAAATGAAGAAGAAAATTATTGTTCTTCCTGGAGATGGTATTGGACCCGAAATTACGGAACAGGCTGTAAGAGTATTAAAAATTACCTCCGTATTATTCAATGTTTCAATTGATGTTCAGGAGATGCTAATAGGTGGAATAAGTATTGATAATATAGGTGTTCCCATAACAGATGATGTGATCAAGAGTTGTAAAGAATCAGATGGTATTTTTCTGGGAGCAGTAGGTGGTCCTCAATGGGACAATCTTTCCACTGAAGTGAGACCTGAAAAAGGGCTCCTACGATTAAGAAAAGAGCTTGAGTTGTATACAAATTTACGGCCGGTAAAAGGATTTACCTCTCTTATTAGCTCAAGTACTTTGAAAAAAAAATATGTTAAAGATATTGATCTGGTGGTTGTACGTGAATTAACCGGGGGCATTTATTTTGGAGGGCCTCGTTTTATTGAAAAAAAGAATGGTGTTACCAGAGCTGTTGATACTATGGAATATTCTACACCAGAGATAGAACGTATTGCCCGGGTTGCCTTTAATACTGCTTTGCATAGAAGAAAAAAGGTGATTTCAGTTGACAAGGCAAATGTTCTGTCAAGTTCTCAGTTATGGCGAAAAACAGTTGAGAAAATTGCTCAGGACTATTCTAAGGTTGAATTTAAGAATATGCTTGTTGATAACTGTGCAATGCAGCTCATCAGAAATCCTAAGCAGTTTGATGTTATTCTCACCACAAACATGTTTGGAGATATTTTAAGTGATGAGGCATCCATGCTAACCGGCTCACTCGGTATGTTGCCCTCAGCCAGTCTGGGTGAAGGGCCTGGCCTTTTTGAACCTGTACATGGTTCAGCTCCGGATATTGCAGGAAAAAATTGGGCAAATCCCTTGGCTGCAATCGGCTCTATTGCCTTGATGTTTAGACATTCATTCCATATGGATCAGGCAGGTAGAATAATTGAACAGGCAGTAGAAAAAGTACTTGAAAGGGGATATAGAACTGCTGATTTAAGTAATACATTCCGGTCAGTGAACTGCAGTACTATGGGAGATGCTGTGGTGGAGATGATAAAAAATTGTAATGAGTAGAATTTATTAATTATTTCAGATACACTCTTAATTACCAATTGAGAGTAATATTTCTATGAAACAATTCTACTAAATTTACGATATACCTTAAAAGATTACCAAAATAGATTTAATTTTTATCATCAGGAGGATTTATTATGATAGTGAGAAAGGTTTTATATTTTTTGATTTTGGTTGTATTTACGCAGAATGTTTTATGGGCTCAGAAGGTTATTCATGGAATGGTGAGAAACAAAAAAACTGAAGATGTCTTACCTAATGCTAACATTCAGATTTTGGGAACATACCGTGGTACTATTTCAAATGAAGATGGAAAGTATGTACTTGAATTGAAAGAACTTCCTGCTACAATTGAGTTTAGATATATTGGTTATAAGTCAAAAAAAATAACTATTAGAGGAGATTCTCCTAGAGAACAGAATATTTTTTTACAGCCCATTGCTATAAAATTAAAAACTATAGTTTTCACAGGTGAAGATCCAGCAGTGATAATAATGAAAGAGGTTATTCAGCGGAAAGAAAAATGGAGAAAAAAATTAAAAACCTATATGGCAGAGGGATATACCCGGTTTGTTCTGGAGAATGATACCGGTATTGTGAGTATTTCAGAGAGCACTTCTAAAGTATTTTGGGATAATAAACGGGGATCAAGAGAATTAATAAATTCAAAACGTTCAACGTCTAATCTTAACTTTGAACAGAATTTTGCAGCTGTAAGTTACCTGCCTAATTTTTATGATGATGATATTCAATTAGAGGAAGCGAAATTTATTGGTCCTACCCATTCTGAAGCTTTAAAATATTATGAGTTTCAATTGGAAAATGAGAAAGTAATAAATGACCAGACTGTTTTTGATATATCTGTTACTCCAAGAACCAAGTTACATCCTGCTTTTGTGGGCCATATTCAGGTGCTGGATAAAGAGTATGCTATGATTGATATTGATTTAAAGCCCAGTGATGCCTTTTTGTTTCCTGCCCCTATTAAAGATTGGAATTTTTCTTATAAACAGCAGTTTAATAATTTTGGTCAAGAATTTTGGCTTCCGGTTGATGTTCGTATTAAGGGGGATATTAAAATCGGAATGGTTGGTTTTGAAATGCCCAGAATTAAGTATAAACAGATCTCAAGAATGACTGATTATACTATTAATTGTTTACTTCCGGATTCTTTATATGAGGATAAAAAAACAATGATAAAAGATGCATCTGATATACAGCAGGATACCCTTTTAGCCTCTACTAATCATGTTATTCCTTTAACCAAGGAGGAAGAAGGTGCTTATTTAAATTTAGACAGTACTATGACACTTGACAAGGCTTTTAAGCCCAGAGGATTTTTAGCAAAATATGCCTCTATTGCTATTGTTTCTGGTAATGACACAACTACCTTAGATGGTGAAAGCAAAGGTTCAATGAATATTTTACAAAAAATTGAACCTCTATTCCGGTTTAATCGGGTAGATGGCACTCATTTGGGGATTAACTATAAACAGCAGATTTCTAAAGATTTAAAAGTAAATTTTTTTACTGCATATAAAACCGGATTAAAGGATTGGGCTTATGGCATAGGTTTAAATTATAATCTTTCAAAAAAATTACAATTCAACCTTTCTTATAAAGATGATACTTTTCCTCAGAATGAATCGGACAATTATCCTTTACTGGTGAATTCGTTAAATACTCTGGTAGGATTTAATGATTATTTTGATTATTATTGGAATCAATCCTGGAAGGCCTCAATTGAATATAATTTTAAAAAGTTTGATGGTGCTGTGAGTGTGGGAGTAAAAAGTGAAGAGCACTCCTCTGTTAAGAAAACTACAGATTATAATTTATTGGGAAGAGATGTTGTTCAAGCTGAAAATCCAGTAATTAATGAAGGGGATCTTAGGTCTATAGATTTTTCTTTTAAAATTGGAGGAGCCTATATCCCCTGGGGAATTGTGGCCCAGAATAGAGCTGCAATTACCATTGAACATAGTCTTCCTGATATGCTTGAAAGTGATTTTTCTTTTACCAGTTGTTATTTAACCATAGATACATATTTTCAAACAATTTACCGCCGTAGAGTTTTGCCAAATACTTTTTATTTTAAACTAGATGCTTTTGGAGCAAATGGGAATATACCAGTACAATGTATCAGAGTTGCAGATGTGAGAATGGCTGGATTTACTCCTTTTGGAGTATTCAAGACTTTAGGGTCCAGGACCTGGAGAAATGGGAATTATATTTCACTTTTTTGGGAACATAATTTCAGAACCATTCCTTTTGAAATTATCGGATTTAAAGGATTAGCAAAAACTGGAATAGAAATTATCGTACATGGAGCGAGCGCAAAATTTTGGAAAGGAGAGTCAAAATTATTTTCTGATTTTACTTCTCAAAAGTATTTAAATAATATTCAAAGTGAAATAGGTTTTTCTATAAATAAAGTTTTTAATTTTTTCAGGATAGATTTTACAAAAAATTTAAATAGAGATGATTACTTTATTGGATTAAGTGTGGCAAGAATGTTTTGAGTGAATTAATAAACTGTGTATCAAGAGGAGACTCTAGGAATTCTGAGGGGATTTCAATGCTGCCAGGATTTTTTAAATTTATTTTTTTTTAATATTAGATATATAAGTTCGGTAGAAACGATATTTTCCGAATACCTTAAATGTAGTTGCATACTATAATTGGGGTAGTTTACACTCTCAAGTGGATATTGTTGTATTCATTTTTTAACATTAATTTCACAGAGATTTTTTATTGATGCAATAATAAATGGTTATGTAAAGCAATTTAAATTCCTCATCTATAC
>CAYUAG010000132.1:0-7637 GCA_964442615.1 uncultured bacterium | reverse complement strand
GGCCAGGGTAAATTCAAAAAATAAGAGCCAGAGAATTATAAGAATCCATTTCCAGTAGGGCATAGGGATATTTTTATCTTTAGTCCACATTTTAATTCCGATGATAACCAGGCAGAACAGAATACCTTCTATAAACCAGAAAGTACCACTTAAGAAAAAGTTCATATTTATTCTCCTTTAGGTGTTTTAATAAAATCTTCACTTTTCAACCACCAGGGAGGTTTTCGGTAAGATGCATTCTTTCCGCCCAGCGAGGGGCTGTAATAGTCATTAACCTCAGGTCCTGGATAAAATTTTTTTTGCATGCTGGTGAGAACTTTATGGGAAATGCCGATTGGATCCTTTGAGGTTACCTGTAGAGCAGTTTTGTGAAGCCAGTTGGCTTTTCGGGAAAATGGACAAACTGCAACACATAACCTGCAACCAATGTTACCCAGGTTGGAATACCAGAAGTTATGACATTTTGAGACATTAATTTTCCAGCGCCGGTATCCTCGTATTTCAACCATGTTTCCCCTGGTAATAGCTCCACTGGGACAGTTTTCAGCACAGATTTTGCAGGTTTTACAAAATTCCTTTACTCCAAATTCAATTGGTTTATCGGTTTTCATAGGAATATTGGTGGTTACAACAGCAGGACGGAAGTTTGAGCCGAATTCAGGAGTAATTAAAACAGAGTGTCTTCCCTGTTCTCCAAGACCAGCATCTATGGCAATAGGGGGGACCATAAGGTCATAGTCTGAACCCGGAGTATGAGGTCTGGCAGGGTACCCAAGTTTTTTTATAAAAGCTGCCAGTCTGTAGGCAACTATTCTGGATTTGGAGTAGGCGTCAAAAGAAGTGCCGTAGTTAGGATTTGCATAGAAGGGATCCCAAGACATGGGAGTTCCTACTACAATGGCATATTCCCAATGCTTTGGTATTTTAATAGGTTGATCAGAATCGAATCCTCTTCCAGGCATAGGATATTTATACACCCAATCAGGATTTAACTTGGTTATGCCAACTAAAACAGACCCGAATTGATGAGCCATTTCTTTTATCAGTTTTGCGGTTTTTACAGGGGATTTCATTTGTAAAGGAGTAGTAGGTTCATTATATTTCCTTCCTCTAGGAAAGTCAGAGATTTCTGGAGGATCATGTATACCTTCAGGCCAGACTTCTCCCATAGCATCAGACCAGGCTTCTGCAAGCAGGAATTGATGTCTGTATATTTGTTTATCTTTCATCAAATTTGGAAAAATTTTATTTTGTAAATTAAGGTCTACCATTAAATCTTCAGGATGATTTTTATAGTAATCCTTAAGGAGAGGATCAAGAGAGTCAAGTTTTTTTTCATCATTCCATTGTTTTCTGAATCTGGGGAAACGGGAGAAAATTACTTCGGTGCGGGCATCTGGTCTGGATGTTTTTCCCACTTTTTCATGTACAGGAGTATTTACCATAAATGCTTTTCTGTTAAAATTCTGCATTGCACCTTCCAGTAATTCACAACCAGTGTAAGATTCAGGATCCTTCCCGGAGTAATAACCGAACATACCTACTCCAATACTACCAAGTAAAGCACTTGCTGCACCTGATGCTTTTAGGAATCCTCTTCTAGTGAATTTTTGTTTTGGATTATTCTTATCATTCATAGTTTACTCCTTTTATATCTGGACAGAGTTAAAAAAATACCACTAAGAGCACATAAAAGAAAATACTATTGATTATGATATTTGAATTTTTGGGAGAACTTTTTGTACTTTTTATGGTAATATAATTTTGTTAATTAAGATGTTAACTATTTGTTTTATTAATGTTGGTCATCCTGTTGATTAGTTTTTATTATTATTTAGTTACTATAGTATAGTGTTGATCAAATTTTTTTCTGAGACTTTCCCCCATACTTCTTGCTTTGCTCATAGAACTATAAGGACCAATCCAAACCAAATAAAATTTTTTGTTATTTTTATATTTTGTGTGCAGTTCAACTCTGTAGTTATGATTTTCATAAAATGCTTTTCTCAGGATGGCATTCTGTTGGTTCAAGAAGGCGCCTACTTGAACAGCATACTCTGTACTTGATTCTGGTTCTATATTAGATATATGAGTATCATTTTGAAGATCAAAATATTTTAAATTCATCTTTGCCATATCTGAAAAATCTGTTTCAGGAAATTCGTCAATTACACTGAAAAATTTATCCTTGGCTAAACCAACTTGATCGGTAGCTTGATAACAGAGTCCAAGCCAGTAGTTACATTTTTGTTTAAGATAAACACTGGAAGTTGAAATTAATATTTTATTGAAATAGTCAGTTGCAGTTTTGTAAAGTCCTGTAGAGTATTTTTGCATAGCAAGTCTATATAAAGCATTATCAAAATATTTGGAATTAGGATGATTATTTACAATTTCTGTATAATATTTCTGTGCGGTTTCAGCATTGACTTCAAGAAGTCCCTGTAGAAATAAAAATGTTGCTTTATCTTTATGCTCAAGGTTAAGTAGCGCTTCTTTGGCCTCCTCAAAGTTACCAATCTGAATATCATTTACAATATCTTGTACAGTTTGTGCTTTTCCTATACTTATTGAAAGAAGTAATAGTATAATAATTATTAAAATGCAAAGTTTATTTATCATTTTTTTACCCAATAAATGTATCCCAATTGTTGCATTGAGGACATAACCATAAAGGTTTTTCAGATGTATAGTTACACTCAGAACAGGAATAGATTTGGGTTTGTTTTTGTTTTGTTTTTAAATAATTAAGTGCTTTTTGTAAGGCTTGATCATTTTTTTCCTGAGATTGGAGAAGTGTAATTAATAAAAAGTTTGCTTTTACATTTTTTGGCTCTTTTGTTAAGACCTGATTACATATATTAATTGCTTTGGAGTCTTGACCCTGTTTTTTGTAAAACTCAGCAAGAGCAATAGAAGTTTGGATATTATTTTTTTCTTGTTTGAGGATTTTATTGTAAATTTCTTCAATTTCTCCGTAAATACCCAGTTCAAAAAGAGTTTCTTTTAAACGGTCGAAAGCAAAATATGCTTTTTTAGGATTGTTTTCAGTAAATTCTTTCCAAATTTTTACTGCATCATTTTTTCTATTACATCTATGATAAGAATCTCCAAGATATAAATAAGCTGGAATACATTTAGTGTCAATTTTTAATGCCTCTCTATAAGCAAGACGTGCTTCATGTTCTTGTTCTTTTTCTACTAAATAAAGACCGGATTGGACTTTATAAAGAGCTAATAGGTTTTTACTCTTTTTCTTTTCAAATTTATCAATTCTCTGTCTATAAGTAAATGCATTTTCCCAGTCTCTTTTTTTTTCATATAAAGAGAGAAGAGTATAATTATTTTTAATATTTTTTTTAGATTTTTTTGCTAGTTTTTTTGCTGTATAAATTGCTTTGTCAAATTGTTGGTCTGCAATATAGTCTTTTATTAAATAGTTATAGATTGTATCAATCATTGAATTTGGGATATCTTCCCTGATAACAAGAGATTTATGTATTTTTGCTGCCCGATCAGGATAGCTTAGTTCTCGAAAGAGATTCCCAAGAGTAATATAAGCCATAATATTGTCACTATTATTTCTGACAGTAGTTTTAAGTTTTTGTATAGCCTTTGATTTTTTGCCCTCCAGAAGAAGATGTAAAGCATCAATATAAGAGGAAGATATTTTTTCGTTCTTTATATTATTTCTGTTTTTAACAAAGAGAGTTATTAAAAAACCAATAATTATTATAATTAATACTAAATAGTAATATGGAGACATTTTATTCCTCGTATGATTTATTAATTGTTTCTGTTGTGTTTTCTGTTTCTTGTGATCCAGAAGGTTCAATTTCTTCATCTATATTTGCATTACGTAAGCGATTAAGTTCATCTTTTGCTTTTTTAATTTCTCTCTGTAAAGAATAGTTTTTTCCTTTTAAACTAAAAATTTTAAAGGTTGAAAATAACAACCAGCTTACCAAACCTGAAATAAAAGAAAGGTAGACGATAAGATAGAGCGGGACAACAGGAGATTCCCATTTTAATATATGAACAGAGACAGTCTGTTCCTGATTTTGTATAGCAAATCCTAATATTATGATAATTAACAAAGCACCAAAGATCCATTTAAAAATCCACATATTTTGCTCCTTTACATCTGTTATTTATTAAATTAAGTGATTAATTTGCCTCTTAAGGTAGCACCTTTACATTCATTGAGTTTAATTGAAACTAAATTGCCGATTATTGTTTTATCTCCAGGGAAAACAATATTAAAATTTGTTGATGTTTTGCCCCGAAGTTCATTATTGGAGTATTTACTGTAGGTTTCAGGTATAACCTCTACTTCTTGTCCAATCATTGATTTCTTTTTATCAAGCGAAATTTTTCTTTGCAGATTAATTATTGAATTAAGTCTTCTTAATTTTATTTTTTCAGAAATTTGGTTTGCCATTGATGCTGCTTTTGTTCCAGGTCTAGGAGAGTAGCGATAGAGAAAAGCATCCTCAAAACAAATTTTTTTCATTAAATTCACTGTATCGTGGAAATCTTTTTCTGTTTCGCTAGGAAATCCAACCATAATATCAGTTGTAATTGAAAGTTCAGGGATCATATCCCTTGCTTTTTCTACCAGATTGATATAATCGTCTCTAGAGTATTGTCTGTTCATTAAAGATAGAATTCTGGTTGATCCAGCTTGTACAGGGAGATGTATATGAGAACAGATATTTTTTTCCTGTTGAATTGTTTGCAGAATATCGTCTGATAGGTCTTTGGGATGTGAGGTCATAAACCGAACTCTTTGTACTCCTTCAATTTGGCTTACTATTTTTAAAAGATCAGAAAAGTGGTATGTTTCATCAAAATAAGAATTAACGTTTTGTCCTAGGAGTACAATTTCACTTTTTCCGGATTTAGTAAAATAAACAACCTCATTGATTATATCTTTTGAATTTCGGCTCCGTACTTTGCCTCGAGTATATGGTACAATGCAATAAGAACAAAAATTGCTACACCCTCTGGAAATTGTCACAAAACTACTTATACCATTATTGTTTGTATCAGGGAATATTGACTCGTAGGTTTCATTATCTTGGAATAGAGTTTTAATAACTGGTTTATGATGAGAATTATGAATTATATCAGGTAATTGTCGGTATCCATCAGGGCCGAGAATAAAGTCAATATGGGGAATCATTTTGAGCAGATCTTTGCCTATTCGTTGAGCAGTACAACCAATAAATCCCAGTTTTTTCTGGGGAGATTTTTTTTTCCAATGTGCCAGTCCTTGGGCTCTTCCTAGGGAGCGTTTTTCTGCATGTTCTCGTACCGAACATGAATTTATTAAGATGATATCAGCATTGTCTATTTTTGCTGCTTTTTTGAAACCATTATTCAAAAGAATGGTTGAAATAAGCTCAGAATCGTTTTTATTCATTTGGCAACCATAGGTTTCAATGAAGAAATATTGATTTTTTTTTCTACTAGGTTTCATAGTTAATATAAATATCAGTTTGTTTTATAAAAATATTGAATATTAAATTATTTATTTTAAGAAAAGTCATGTAAGAACTTGAAAATTATTTTCTTCTATACATTTTATTTTGTTATAAATGTAGTTTATTAATGCAAAAAATGCAATGATTTTTTAAAAATATTTTTTTTTAATTTTTTACTTGACATTAATAATTTTTTTAGCTTTATTATATGTGGGTAGAATTCCCTTAAAATGGGTAGTTTAGGTTTATTAAATATCATGGTACCTGATAGGGGGTTAATTTGGATTTAGCTTTTAGTGGAAATTTCAAGTATACGGTTGACTCTAAAGGCAGAGTGAATATTCCGGCTCCTTTTAGGAATCAGGTGTCTGATAATACTTTTCATATTACCTATGGACCCAATACGTCTCTGTTTGTATATCCTCGAGAAAGATTCAAAGAATTTTCTATGAAATTGGAAAGCTCTTATGGCTCTCTGGCTAGTTCAAATGAGGAGAGAAGATATTTACTAAGAGTAATGCATGATGCTCACCCCTCTCGATGTGATCAACAAGGTAGAATAATTGTTCCCAAAAAACACTTAGAGCATGCTAAAATCGAAAAAGTAGTTCTTATTGTTGGAGTTATCTCAAGAATGGAATTCTGGAATCCTGAATTATTTGAAGAGTTTATGAATAATGGAAGTTTGAGCAATAATGAACTTATAAAGCGTTTTGGTGGTGCTGACAGGTAATGAGTATAGGTACTCAAAGTGGTGCAGGATATTTTCACATTCCTGTGCTTGTAGATGAAGTAATTAAGTATCTATTTACTAAACCTGGAGGAATATATGTTGATTGTACAGTAGGAGGAGGGGGGCATGCAGAAGCTATCCTTAATAAACTAGGCAAGGATGGAGTTTATTATGGTATTGATAGAGATAAGAATGCTATCAGATATGCTCAGCAAAGACTAACAGATTTTAGTGATCAGGCAATATTGATACAAGGTGAATTAGGAAATATTGATACAATTCTCAGTCAAAAGAGGATTGATATAGTTGACGGAGTTTTTATGGATCTTGGAATATCATCCCACCAAATTGATACCCCGGAAAGAGGGTTTAGTTATCGTGATGATGGACCCTTGGATATGAGAATGAATAGTTCACAAGAGTTAAGGGCTGAGTTTATTGTTAATAGCTATTCTGAAAAAAAATTGGCTGATATATTTTATTATTATGGTGAAGAAAGATTTTCGAGAAAAATAGCTCGATTAATTGTAGAAAGAAGAAAAAAGAGTCGTATAAGCAGTACAGCTGATTTGGTAAAGGTATTAGGGGAAATAATACCGAAAAAGTATCAGGTAAAAACTTGTTCTCGAATTTGGCAAGCTCTTCGCGTAGAAGTTAATGATGAGTTGGGGCAGCTCAAAAATGGACTTAGCAAAATTTATCCATTGCTAAGAGAAGGAGCACATATGGTGGTGATTTCATGGGAGTCTCTTAGTGATCGTATGGTTAAACGGTATTTTAAAGGGCAATCATTGATGTTCTCTAAGAATAGTGAAGCTGAATATAACACTGGATTTAATTTTAAAATTTTAACTAAAAAGGTGATTAGGCCTTCCCATGATGAAATTAACAATAATCCAAGAGCGAGAAGTGCTAAGTTAAGAGCAGGTGAAAAATTGAAAAATTAAGGGAATGATGTTTTGAATAAAAAACACAGAAATAGAAGTTCTTATCAGTTTGCCAAATTAATACTGTTTGTATGTGTTATTTTATTTTTGCTGATTGTTCATCTTATTGGAAAAGTGAATATAGATGTGGTACTTATAAAAAATGATGAATTAGCAGAAAAGAGGGAATCACTTAAAAAAAGAATTGATGAATTAAAAGTAAATATCAACAAAAAAAGAGGATATAAACGTATAGTTAATCTTGCAAAAAAGCAAGGATTAATCTTTGTCCCTCCGACTTGTATATCTGAATTAGAAGTTGATGTTAACAGTAATATTAAAGATTCAATAGAAAATAAAAATATATTTTCTAAGCTTGCTCAAGCTGAAGTTTCAACAAATGATATACATTAATCATAATATTTATGTGCAAGTGTAAAGTTAAAATATGAGAAATATGAGATTTAAAAAGATAAAAAGGCACAGACTTAA
>CAYUAG010000131.1:0-7646 GCA_964442615.1 uncultured bacterium | reverse complement strand
CGCTTTAGGGAAAGCTCAATAAATTTTCACTGGAAATCCAAATAAATATTATTTTTTTCTTGACATTTTTAAATCAAATTATTAAAATAAAAAGATTTATATTTCTCTTTTTATTAATTCACTTACTAATACTTATGATAAACAAAAATGACAGCTTGCACTATACGAACAGTGATTTATAGTGAATTTTTATATGAAAAATATTATATTTTCTTTATATGTCTTTCTGATATATACATGGGAGTGAGTGGGCGGAGCTGTAGGTAGAGAAGGATGAAAAATATAAAAGGGTAAGAGGGTATTACCAAATAAATATGAAAAAAAATATTCTTTTACATATTACCATATGCAGCAACATACTGATCACAACAGATATCTTATTTGTGACCTATAATTCATGGATATCATAGCCTACATTGGAAACAGGAGCCCTATTTATAGAACATTCTGGAATTGGAAATCCAGGATCCTCGATATTAAAAAGATCCCGAAAAAAAGTCGAAATGACATTTATCAATATTAAATATATAGATTTTAATACAAAGTTATAATGAAGATAACTGTAAGTCTATGCAGATTTTTGTCAATGCTGAGCGAAAAATTAATCAAATAATCTTTAAATATATATTTATGTTATTTGAAATATCTATTTTAAAATCCAAGTATAGTACAACTAACCACCATGAATAATTCTTTTTTTTCTGAAATCAATGAGAATATCTGGCAGGTATGGGTAGATACCGGGGGTACATTTACTGACTGCATTGCAATAGATCCATCTGGAAAAATATACAGGGCAAAAGTATTAAGTAACAGTGCTCTTAGAGGTACTGTAGTAGAAACAATTTCAAAACAAAATTTTCAAGTAAAGTTTGCACTTGATTTGCCTGATAATTTTATTAATGGATTTAGGTTTCATATATTGAATAAAGCTCACTCTGAGGTACATGTTTCACAGTTTAATGCAGCAGAATCCATATTGAAAACAAATCATCCTGTATCTATTCAAGTCAATTCCGGGGATGCTTTCGAGGTGGTTTCTTCAGAAGAAGCTCCTACCCTTGTTTCCCGTTTAATTACTAAAACCTCCCCCCCAAATATTCTTCCTACTATGAATCTGCGATTAGCAACAACTAAAGGAACGAATGCCCTGCTTGAAAGAAAAGGTGCAGCAACCGCACTATTTATTACTAAAGGATTTGGCGACCTGCTAAAAATTGGCACCCAGCAGAGACCTGATCTGTTTGCAATGAATATCGTAAAGTCAGATCCATTATATGACGCGGTGGTAGAGGTACCACAGCGTATTGATGCTCAGGGCAATATCCTTAAACATCTTGATGTTTCATTACTTGAAAATCAAATATCTTATCTTATTGATAAAGGTATTCGAAACGCTGCCGTAGCATTTATGCACAGCTATTGCTATCCGGATCATGAAAAACAATGTGCAGAATTCTTGCTAAAAAAAGGATTTGATCATGTTTCCTGTTCTTCGGATCTGGCGCCATTTATTAAAATTCTCCAGCGTACAGAAACAGCAATTGTTGATGCTTATTTGGCATCTATTATTGGATTATATTTAGACAAAGTTCAATCAAATTTTTCCAAGGGAAGATTGCATACCATGACCAGTGCCGGCGGGTTAGTAAATTTTAATTCATACTGTGCAAAGGATAGTCTTCTCAGCGGACCCGCAGGAGGAGTAGTAGGAGCAGCTAGAGCTGGTAAAAGATCAGGATACTATAAAGTGATTGCTTTTGATATGGGAGGAACCAGTACAGATGTAGCCAGATTTGATAAGGATTATGATTATGTATTTGAGCATCAAGTGGGGGATGCTCATCTTGTAGCTCCTGCATTAGCTATTGAAAGTGTCGCTTCAGGGGGTGGATCAATATGTTCTTTTGACGGCCATGATATACATGTTGGTCCTCACAGTGCTGGAGCAAATCCAGGGCCTGCCTGTTATGGTGTTGGAGGTCCTTTTACTATTACTGATGTAAATCTTTTGCTTGGCCGTCTCGATCCTATGAGGTTCGAAATTCCAATCAATAAAAAACCGGCAAAAAAAGAACTCGAGCGAATAGTAGAAGATATTACCCAAAAAAAAATGAAAAAGCCAAATCAGGAAAAATTATTAGAAGGCTTTATACATATAGCCTGTGAACGAATGGCAGATGCTATTCGAAGAATCTCAATTCGGAAAGGATATGATCCTCAAAATTATGCATTATTGGCCTTTGGGGGAGCAGGTGGTCAGCATGCCTGCAGTGTTGCTGAACGGTTGGGAATTAAAACAGTGCTTATTCCCCAGGATGCCGGCATATTAAGCGCATTGGGATTGGGAAGCGCAGTGATTGAAAGATTTGCCGAAGAACAGGTTTTAAAAAAATTAGAAGACATTTCTGCCCAAATCAAAGATAAATTAGACTCTTTAATACATGAAGCTAAATCACTTCTCTCAAAAGAAGGAATATCTGAAAAAAATATGACTATCCGCCGTATTATTATCAATATGCGATTCGCGGGGCAGGATTCAACCTTACCAGTGGAATGGAAAAAAGACTGGGATATAGAGGAATTATTTAAAAAAAAATATCTATATATTTTTGGTCATTGGCCCCACAAACGTTCAATTGAAGTTGAATCAATAAGAGTGGTTGCTTCATCACAAGCAATTACTCAGGATGCAACTTTCAATATTACCCAATCTTATTATCCTCAGACATCTCTATTTCAGAAAGTTTACTTTAAAGGAAATTGGAGAGATGTCCCCAAATATGAACGAAAAAATTTATCCCCTGGTGCGGTAATTAAGGGTCCGGTATTAATCTTTGATAAACATTCAACCACAGTAGTCGAACCGGATTGGAAAGTAATAGTTGATCAGTCTGGCTCACTTATTCTCAAGATATCACAAAAAATATCATTTTATAATCACTTGTCACAACCTGAGGTTATCCAGATTGAACTTTTTACTCATCGATTTGAATCAATTGCACGGGAAATGGGAGAAATGCTCCGCAGAACAGCAATGTCTACAAATGTTAAAGAACGATTGGATTTCTCATGCGCTATTCTTGATAACCAAGGAGAACTAGTAGTGAATGCTCCTCACATTCCAGTTCATTTAGGTTCTCTGGGCCTTTGTGTTCGAGCGCTTAACAAAAAAATAGCAATGAAACCCGGTGATGTAATTATAACAAATCATCCTGAATTTGGTGGATCTCATCTTCCTGATATTACTGTTGTTACACCAATTTTTCTTTCCTCGGGTCTTCTGTTGGGATATGCTGCAAACCGAGCACATCATGCTGAACTGGGTGGTATTTCTCCAGGATCAATGCCTCCAACAGCTACAAAGCTTGCTGAAGAAGGAGTAGTGATTCCACCAACCTATATTCTGCGACAGGACAAATCATACTGGAACAATATAAAAAAACTCCTTAGCATAGGCGAATATCCTTCTCGGGCAGTAGAGGAAAATATAGCTGATATTCAGGCAGCTGTTGCTGCAAACAGAAATGGAGCAAATGCTTTGATTAAATTGACAGAACAGTACTCAGCTGAAATTATTTTTCATTATATGAATGCTTTAAAGGAAAAGGCAGAAGATAAAATCAAAACAGCCTTAAAAAGTATACCTGATGGTCAGTACAAAGCAGAAGAAATACTCGATGATGGATCTATTCTTCGAGTTGCCATTTCAATAAAAAATGATCAGGCATATATTGATTTTAATGGATCTTCAAGAATCCATCCGGGAAATCTAAATGCTACTCCAGCTATTGTAAGAAGTGCAGTTATCTATGTTCTGAGACTGTTAGTCAATGAGCCTCTACCCTTAAATGAAGGTTTGATGAGAGCAGTTATCATACATCTTCCCTCAGGAATGCTTAATCCCTGCTTTCCCGAAGATCCAGAAAAGGCACCGGCTGTAGTGGGAGGTAATGTAGAAACAAGTCAACGTCTGGTGGATACATTGTTAAAAGCCCTTAAATTGATAGCCTGCAGTCAGGGAACAATGAATAATGTACTCTTTGGAAACGATAGGTTCAGTTACTATGAAACTGTTTGTGGAGGATGTGGAGCAGGAAAAAATTTTCAGGGTGCTTCAGCAGTCCACAGTCATATGACAAATACAAGAATAACTGATCCTGAAATTATTGAACATCGTTATCCGGTTCTATTAGAACAGTTTGCCATTCGAAAAAATTCAGGAGGAAAAGGAAGGTATAAAGGAGGTGATGGTGCTGTTCGTGAAATAGTATTCCTTGAAAACATGTCGCTTTCAGTCCTTGGGCAACACCGAATTGATGGTCCTTACGGACTGGAAGGGGGAGAATCTGGAAAACCTGCCTGCCAGAAAATTATACGATTATCTGGAAAAGAAGTAGTTCTTCAATCCATAGATGGAATACAGGTTAATTCTGGAGATCGACTCATTTTAGAAACTCCTGGAGGAGGAGGATATGGCAGAGTTAGAGAAAAATGAAGAGTATGGAAAAACTACTGTTTCCAAAAGAAATAGTAGAGTATGTTATTATTTAATTATTGTAATAATAATATCCAACAAACAGGAAATATCACTATGAAGAAAGTACTTTTAGTTCTTTTATGGTCTGTCATTTCAGCTGCATTTATTGGACCAGGTACAGTAACCACTGCTGCATCATCTGGTTCTCATTTTAAATTTACTCTTCTCTGGGCTCTACTTTTCTCTACACTTGCATGTCTTGTACTGCAGGAAGCAAGTGCACGCATTACAACTGTTTCAGGGCTTAATTTGGGTGAAGCATTAAGAAAAAAATTTCAAAATGGACCTATGGGCGTTTTTGTTATACTTATGATTTTGGGAGCTATTATTCTGGGATCTGCGGCATATGAAGCCGGAAATATTTTAGGAAGTGTAGCTGGAGCAACATTACAGATTCATCTCCCATCTCAACTTGTAACTCTAGGTATTGGTTTCTTAGCAGGTGTTCTGCTTTATTTTGGGAATGTAAGAACTGTGGCTCGTTTGCTCGGTTTCATTGTAGCTGTTATGGGAATTGTGTTTATTGTTACCTCAATTGTGATAAAACCTGGAGTGTTTGAAGTAATAAGAGGTCTTTTTATCCCTTCAGTACCTGAAGGATCACCAATGTACATTTTAGGATTAATTGGAACAACTGTAGTACCATATAATTTATTTTTGGGATCAGGAATTGCTGAAGGACAATCAATTAAAGAAATGCGGTTCGGGCTTTCCATAGCGGTTTTAATAGGAGGAGTAATTTCTATGGCTGTTTTAGTAGTGGGTACAGCAGTTATAGGAGAATTCAGTTATCAGGGCCTTGTACATATTCTTTCTGATAAGTTGGGAAAGTGGTCAAGTATTTTCTTTGCAATTGGATTATTTACTGCTGGATTTTCATCAGCTGTAACTGCTCCTTTAGCTGCTGCCATCACAGCAAAAAGTATATTTCAAAAAGATGATATAGAAAAATGGTCTGAAAAAAAATGGAGATATCGCAGTATATGGATGCTGGTTCTGACTACAGGAATAGTATTCGGCTTATTAAAAATAAAACCCATTCCAGCTATCATTGCCGCACAGGCATTAAACGGAGTTCTTCTTCCCTTTGTTTCAGTATTTTTATTTGTAGTAGTTAATGATATTTCTTTAATGGGCATTGGACAGGTCAATAAAATTAAGGCGAATATTGTTCTGATAATTGTGATTCTGATAAGTATCATTCTTGGACTTACAAATCTTCTCAAAGCAGCCAGTTCAATATTTCATCTCCCTGCAATATCTGAAAACTTAATTATTCTCTTTTCTGTAATCCTTATGGGAATTATATTTTTATTCATAAAAAAAAGGTCTGAATAATAGAATAAAATTCTCTAGATCGAAAAATCCAATGTGACTTAAATATTTTTAGCTTCTTATAAAAAGGTTCTTAATTATATGACCAGCAATCCTGGGATTTTCCTTCAAACGCCGCATACTGTATCCATACCAATCATCACCAAATGGTACATAAATTCTCATACGATTTTTTTCTCTAATAAGATATGCTCTCATTTTCTCTGTCACTCCGAGCAGCATTTGAAATTCATAATTGGATTTATCAGCACCACTATTACGGAGAAGCTCCTGTGAGCTTTCTATGAGGAATTTATCATGAGTAGCAATTCCAATGTATGATTTTGATTGTAACATTAATTTTACAATCTCCAAATAATTTTCTCTGATTTTATCATAATTTTTATATGCAACTTTGGGGGATTCATCATAAATTCCTTTGCAAACTCGTATATTTGCAATACCATCTTTAATCAATCCCCGTACATCATCAATACTTCGTTTCATATAGGCCTGGATCACAGCCCCGACATTATCATAATCTTTTCTGAGCTTTCTGTATATTTCTAAGGTATCATCAGTGCAAGTAGCATTCTCCATGTCGATACGAACAAAATTATCAAACTTTTTCGCCTCCTCTACAATAGCCTTAACATTATCATAACAAACTTTTTTATCAAAACGAAGTCCAAGAGAAGTCAATTTAACCGAAAGACTTCCATCTAGTTCATTTTTATGTAAAGTTCTTAACACTACAATACTTTGCTGTTTGGATTGAGAAGCTTTTTCTTGAGATTCTACCTCTTCTCCCAGCACATCAATGGTTGCACAGCATCCAAGACCATTTAGTTCTTTTGTCTTATTCAGAGCTTCTTCAAGGGTAGATCCAGCCACATACCTTTTAGAAAATAACCAAATAAAAGATTTGGGGAAAATCGAAAGAGATTTTACAATCAAATTATTAAACCATTTCATTACTATCACCTTATTTTATTCAAAGTTTATAACAATAAGTTGCAAATATACAAAATTTTTTATCTAATTTCAATAAGAACTCATTTAATTTAAACCTATACTTCTTAACCATTTTTTCAATCTGACCCTAAACTCTTGTTAAGGAGCCTATTTGTTTGTAAAATTCAATATTCAGTTATTAAAATATTATATAATACAAGTATAAAATTTTTAATATTTTATTAGGTGATCTTTCAGTGATCAAAATAAATTTAAATTAGATCTTATTATATTTCTAATTGAATTCTTTAGAAAATGATCCAAATCCAAAATTTTGTTATAAAAAGGAGAAATTACTATGCAGACTAAAAAGTATTGGTGTACGATTCCAAAACTAACTTTTGTACAACTACTCTTGACCACACCATTAAAAAATAGGCTATTAAATATAAATTATATAAATAATAGGATTTATTATGAGTGAGTCAATACAAGTTTTAAATTTAATCGGTGCCCTAGTTGCAAACCTGAATAACATACTTCTGTTATCTCTTTTTATTACACGTCTTCGGAATAAACCAAAAATTGAGTATTGGTTAGGAATAATCATTATTTTGAGTATTGTTCCTTTATCTTATTTGTTTATTACGGCAATTATCATTAATAGGCCTATTCTGTATTTTATACAGATTGGCTTGATGATTACCTATCTTATCCTTGAGTTATTATTAGACTATATTTTAAAAATTGAGTTTCGACAGACCCAATGGATAGTCATACCATACTACTTGCTGAAAGTCAAGTAAAAAAATAAATATTTTTATTAATCTGTTCTTTG
>CAYUAG010000130.1:0-7807 GCA_964442615.1 uncultured bacterium | reverse complement strand
TCCCAATACGGTGATAATAGATTTTTTAATTCTGCTCAGGAAATATTGGTTAAAGAGCTTGTGATTCAGAGGTCAGTAAGCAGTATTTTCCAGCCCAAACAAAAATTAATACTTCTTAGTACTCTTGGTACCATGAAGCTTCTTAAAGCAAAGAGTATGGATACTGAGAAAAAAGATACAGAAGAATTTATTAGATTAATGGTGGATAAACTCAGGAATATTCAGCAGGCCCAACACTATTTTTTCAGAGCAGATTCTCTGACAGAGGCATATAATTTAGTTTTGGAAAAATCCATCCTGTTAAAGAACTTAGCTGAGGCAGCTCTGCTTTGTAAGGAATATTCCACAGCTTATGATTATTTAGAAAAGAGTTATAATATTTTGATCAGCAATGGATATGAAAAATATATTTGGAGAGTTTTGTATGGAATGGCAGGAATTATTGATAAAATACCTGATGAAGAGCGTAATCAGCCTTTTAAACAAAAATCATCTCTGGATCTTTATTTAGAGGCAATTGAATCTATGGAAAATACTCAGGTTAAGGAAGGAAGAAGTGCTGCTATACTCAGGGAGGGCTGGGAAGTATATGAAGATTGTTGTTTTGAATTAATCAAGAGAGGGAAGTATGGAGAGGGATTACGGATTTTAGAGAAAGGTAAACAGAAGCAGATAACAGATATTATTTCGGAAAATCCTCCTGAATTCAGAAAAGAAAGGCATAAACTTATCTGGGGGAATTTAAAATATATTAAATCAAGAGTGGCTGAATTACAAAAGCAAATCATAGGTGGAAGATATACCAAAAGTAATAATTTTTTAAATGAAGAACTGCTAAAGGAAAAAGTAAAACTTGAAAAAGAATATAGTCAGATCCTTGGCAAAATGAGAGATGAGGATCCCATGCTGGCTTATTTATCCGGTTCTGAACCAGTTGAATTTTTCACAATTCAAAACATCCTGAAAAAGAATAGTGCTGTGCTTTATTATCTTACCGGAAAGAGACATAGCTTAGTGTGGGTTATTGATCAGGATACAATTTTTTGTACTTCTCTTGCCCCTGGTGAAAAGAAAGTAGAAAGTTTAATTAATGAGTTGAACACCCGAATTCAAAAAGACAGTTTAACAATTCCTCTCAGTCAGGAACTGTATAATAATTTGATTAAGCCTATAGAGGATTATCTTGATAACAAAACTGAACTGTTAATAATTCCGGATGATATTTTATGGTATTGCCCTTTTGAGATTTTACATGATGGGAATGATTATTTAATTGATAAGATTGATACTCATTATGCTACCACCCTTTCTGCCTACTATCTGGCAAATGAACAAAGAAAAGTAAACCAGAAAAAAATTGTTTCGGCTGGAAGTTTACAACAGAAAGAATTTTTTTCATCTTACTCCAGCGTAGTTCAGGATCAAATCCTTCTTTTAGGTAAAAAAGCTACAGAGCCCAGATTTTTATCCATGTCACAAAATGCTGATATTATACATCCTGAGCGATGGATTTTTTCCCGTACTGATAATCCTCTCTTAACCTCACTGGTTCTTTTCCAAGGAGATGGAGAGGATGGATATCTGAGCATTAGAGAATTATTTTCTACAACTCAAAATGCTACAATTTTTATTATGCCTCCTTTTTCTTCCAAGAGAGAAAAAGAATACTTATCCACTAGGTTTTTCATAGAGACTTTGCTTTATTGTGGGATTCCTTGTGTACAGTTAAACTGCTGGAATGTTCCAGGTGAAGTTAAGCAGGATTTTTATAAATCATTTTTTTTCAATATTGGTGAGTACTCAGAAATGGAGGCTCTTTCCAAAGCAGTAAAGAGTGTAAGAAATAAATATGGGGCCTTAAAATTTTGGGGAAGTTTCCGTATAGTTGGTTTTGAGGGAATGAATGCAGAGGAAAACAGGGTGTTTTCCCAGAATAATTTAGTGAGGGTGGTAAAAAAGGGGAGAGCTTTTTCTCAGGATAAAGATTATGATAATGCTATAAGGGCGTTAGAAGAGGCGCTTGATATGGCTTATACTATGGATGATATAAGTTCTATAGAGAGAGTTTTAAAAGAGCTGGTTTGGACATCGGTTAAAGGTGAAAAGTGGTCCAAAGCTGCTTTTTATCAAAGACCTTTATTCCAGTCAGCCAAAACTTCGGAAAATATTGAATT
Source organism: uncultured bacterium (assembly GCA_964442615.1). Classification (GTDB taxonomy): domain Bacteria; phylum Zhuqueibacterota; class QNDG01; order QNDG01; family CAYUAG01; genus CAYUAG01. Next base: position 5,633 of record CAYUAG010000130.1, on the reverse strand, counting down.
GATATTAAATACAGGAAATACCTTATCTGCTTTCTATTTTAGAGACGGACAATATGACAAGGCAGCAGATATTAAACGTACACTTATTGAGACCATAAAGAATAATCAAGGAGACTATGATATTGCCACCTTATATGAATCACTTGCCTTAATATATTCATCTTCAAGGGAATTTGATAAAGCAGTACAGAGAATGGAACAGGCTGCAGACCTTTACAAAACCCAAAGAGATACTGCCTCCATGGCAAAATCTCAGATCTGGCTGGGCAGATTTGAGCTTGAACGCGATAATTTTCAGGTAAGCATTCAACATTTCAAGCAAAGTATAGCTCTCCTTCAGTCAGATTTAACTAATAAAAATAAATTTCAACTTGCCTCTGCCTATCAGCTTATTGGATTGGCTTATGAAAGACTCTCAATGTATAAAACAGCATTGAGTTATCAAGAAAAGGGCTTGAACATTTTTACTGAATCAGATCTTTATTTACAGATGGCTCAAAGTTGGCAGTATATTGCAAATTTAGAGTGGAAAACAGGCAGTTACAGAAATGCCTTTATTTCTCAGAATAAAGCTCTGGAGGGTTTTAAAAAACATGGCACCATCAAACATTTAATCATGGGGAATTCAACCTTAGGACTTATAAAAATGAGTCTGGGAGATTTTGAGCAAGCATTTGAGTATGAGCAGAAAGCTTTGAATCTTTGCAATAGTAGACCTGATTATATGTCTGATAAAGCTTCGGTTTTGAAAAATTTAGGACTTATCATGATTCAGCAGAAAAAATTTGACCAGTCCTTAGAATACTTCCAAAATGCAGCTCAGATTGACAGCTCTCTAAATTCAGTCAGGGGACTGGCGTATGACTTCCGTAATCAAGGGATTTTAAAACTTTACCTGGGACAAATTCATGCAGGAATGGAATTGTTGAACCGAGGATTAAGGTTATCCCAGGAAATTGGTGATAGAAGAAATCAGGTGAGATGTTTGTATGGATTAGCTAAGGCCTATAACCAGCTTGGACAAAACCATGAAGCTCTTCTGGTACTGGATCAGGGATTGAGTCTTTTAGCAGAAGTTGTTATGCCGGAACAGGAGTGGAGATTCTATAATTTGAGAGGTAATATTCTTTCTCTTATTGGGGATGATTTTTCTGCTCTAAATAGTTATGAGCAGGGAATTGAAGTAGTGGAGAGTATGCGGGCTGAGTTGGGAGTGGAATCATTTAAACAGGGTTTCATAGATAAACGGATGGATATATATACCGATATGATCACTCATCTTTTAAAGATAGGGAGAATTGAACAGGCATTGAATTATGTGGAGAGAGCAAAATCAAGAAGTTTCCTTGATATGCTTTCCCAGGAACGTCTTGATCTTACCACTGCAGATAAGCAACTTCTAAAAGAACTGGAAACTGCCCAGGATGGAATTGAGGAAGCCAGAATGATGGTTACCTCTCTAATCCGGAGAAGAGCCAACTCATTTAATGAAGATGAACTGCAATCCTGGAAAGCAGAATTAGACAAGAGAAAAAAGGAGTATGAACAGATACTTATATCAATAAAAGCTGAGCACAAACAATTAACTTCTTTGGTAAGTGTAAAACCATGGGATTCAAACAAGATAAAATCAATTATTCCGGACAGTGTCATGATCCTGGAATACTTTATAACCGAAGATAAGATTTGTAGCTGGATTATTTTTAAAAATCAAATAATGGTAAAGAAAGTTCCTATTAAAAAAAGTGAACTAATAGATTTAATCATTGGATTTAGAAAAACAATAAACAATTATCTCTCTACAGATATGGAAGCAAAAAATCTCTATCAATTGCTGATAAAACCGGCAGAGGAATATTTATCCGTAGCTGAACATCTTATTATTATTCCACATGGTGTACTTCACTATTTACCTTTTTGTGCACTTCAAGATAACCGGGGAAATTATCTTATTGAGAAACTTTCTCTTTCTCAGGCGCCAAGCAGTACAGTATTAGGGTATTGTATTGAAAAGCAAAAAGGTGTCAAGGAAGAAAAACGGAAATCTGTAGTTGCTTATGGTAATCCTGATCTTGGGGATAAGACTTACAATCTTCCTTTTGCTGAAAAAGAAGTACTTTCCCTGCAGCGAAATTATGATGATATCACTTCCTTTTTAGGCATGCAGGCAACCGAGCAGGCAGTGAGAAATTCCGTATCTAATAAAGATATTATTCATTTCAGCTGTCATGCCACTTATGAACCAGAAACACCGCTTTTTTCTTCTCTTTTACTCAGAGGAGAAGATGGTACTATTAGTAGACTTGAGGCCCGGGAAATTTTTGGGTTGAAGCTTACTTCTGAACTGGTTATGTTAAGCGCCTGTAAAACCGGAATGGCCTATGTAAGTCAAGGTGATGAAATTATTGGTATGACCAGAAGTTTTCTCTATGCAGGTACACCTGCAATAATTTCAACTTTATGGAGTGTTGATGATTTGGCAACTGCAGTGGCAGTGAAAAGATTTTACCGCTATCTTGCTTCTGGTTTTTCGAAAGCCCGTGCTCTTCAGATGGCACAGTTGATTGTAAAGGATATGGTGAATACTCATCCTGCAGCCTGGGCTGGCTTTAAGCTGACCGGAGAGTTTAGGTAGGGAATGAATGGAGATGGTTTAGTATATAATTTATTAATTACGATGATATAATATTTTGACTGGATTAACAAGATCCACAAGATTTAATAAGAAATATTATTGATAATAAAGATTTAAATTATCTGAATATCCTGTAATCCTGTCAAAAAATCATAAATTACAATGGTCATATGTACTAAACTTTAAAACAGTATTTATTTTTATGATTTCATGAGATTTTTTTTATTTTACAGAACAATCAGATACAGTTAAAAAATTTTAACAGTAAAAAAACATAAGGAGAAAAAAATGGGAATTATTGGATGCTTAAATCAAAAAATTAAATCTTATACTATCTGGGATATCAGTGTTCTAAAAATTTTCTGTACGATTGTTGGGATGATCCTGGGGGCCTATGTTTCAACCTTTGTCAAGCAGAACCTATGGTGGTTTATAGTCATTGGTATAGTTATGTTCATCATCTTAATAATCAAGTTCTTCAGAGCAAAAGTTTAAATTAAGTACATAATTTCATAATTATGATTACATTAAATTTTGACTGGATTGACAAGATCCACAAGATTAATTGAGAAATGTTAATTGAAAGTTATATTTGGATTTTAATTTGTTTTTGATAATAAAGATTTTAATTGTCTTAATTATCTTTATTATCCTGTTATCTTGGCTAAAATTTTTTTTTAAAAACGAAAATAATAAATCATCGTATTTAGGAAATGATGTAATTGATAATAGATAAAAATATAACAATCCAGATGTAAGAGAAAATCTGATGAAAATAACACTTTACCTAATACCAGTGTTGACTCTCGCAGTTTTTCTTTTGATCCGAGCCAGGATTTTTGAGAAAAAGCAGCAGGTCTACATCTTTAAACCGATTGCTACCTTGCTGGTGATCACAGTGGCCTTACTGTCGTTTCTGGAACCGGCTCAGAATGTGACCTATGTAGTCGGTGTACTGGTTGGATTAGTGCTGTCTCTTGGTGGTGACATAGCTTTGATGTTTCAAGAAAATCGCAAAGCTTTTACCCTGGGATTGGGATTTTTTTTATTGGCCCATGTTGCCTACACTGTGGTTTTTACTATTTTGGGGCACTTCTCTGCCTGGGATGTTGTTTCCTTAATGGTCTTGCTGGCAGCAGGATTGAGTTTTTACACCTTGATTAAACCTAATCTGGGACGATTACAAGTTCCGGTGATTATCTACATCATAGTGATTTCTGTGATGGTGAACCGGGCTGTTTCCACTCTGATCAATCCTTTTTCTTTTAATACAGGGCAAGCTGTGATGATTACCATGGGTGCTGTATTGTTTTATATTTCAGATGTGATTTTAGCGGCAAACCGTTTCTGGAAAGCCTGGAAATATCACCATATTAGTTTAGTATTCTATTACATAGGGCAGCTGCTTATCGCTTTAGCAGCCAGTTACTTTGGGTGAAGATGGGAGGAATATTTTGCTGGTCAGGATTTACTCAAGCGAATAGAATATAGGAGTAAAATCCAACTTAAGAAGCTATATTAGTAAGATATATTGGATTTAGCCTAAGGGATAGAATTTGATCATTAAATAATGAAATATATTTTTTAAAATAAACATTAGATAAAAATATTAATTTAATTAAAGCGGAGGATTACTACCATGAAATTATCATCCGGATGTATCCGAGTATTTTTAAGCTTTTTAATTCTTGCAATTTTTATTCGACCGGCTTTTCCCCAGGAGAAAGAAAAAGAGAAGTCAGATAAGCCAGAACCGAAATTCAAAGAATACACAGAAGTTATTTCTGATACAGCCATTACCAAAAAAGGTGTATTCACAACCCATGAAGTGGACGGTAAACTTTATTATGAAATTGATACAAATCAATTGGGAAAAGAATTTCTCTGGCTGACTCAGTATTCAAAAACCCAAACCAGCTATGGGTATGGCGGTACTGAAGTTATCAGAAGGGTAGTCCGCTGGGAACGTCTTCAAGATCAAATCCTTTTGAGAAATGTGGAGTACCAATTAAGAGCTGATGAAGAAACACCAGAGAGTATTGCTGTGGAAGCATCCAGTGTTGAGGAGATCATTAAGGCTTTTAAAATTGTAACATTTGGAAAGGAAAAAATTCCTGTTATTGATGTGACCGGCTTATTTACAGAAGATACCCATGAATTCAGTCCCAAGGAGGATTTAGAAGCGTCCGGAATTGATAACTCAAGAACCTTTATTACTTCAGTAAAAAGTTTTGAACAGAATATTGAAACAAGTGTTTTAGCTACTTATACACTAAAACCGCCAAAACCTGAGCAGTCCGGAGAAAGCAGGAACAGGCGTGCTCCCCAACACAGCGACCCCAGTCTGGGGAGTGTGACTATTGAACTGCATCACAGTATGATCCAGTTGCCGGAAAAGCCCATGCAACCTCGTATATTCGATAAAAGGATAGGTTATTTTGCTGGTACGCATCAGGATTATAGTTCTGACAAGCATCAGGTGGAAACCATTACTTATATCAGGAGATGGCGGATGGAAAAGAAAAATCCTGAGTTTGAGATGAGTGAACCTGTTAAGCCCATCATCTATTACGTAGGCCACGGCATTCCTGAGAAATGGTGTAAGTATGTGATAGAGGGTATTGAGATGTGGCAGCCTGTTTTTCAAGCAGCTGGATTTAAAAATGCCATTCAGGGTAGAATGGCTCCGACTAAAGAAGAAAATCCTGATTTTGATGCAGAGGATGTCCGTTATTCGACAGTTCGATGGCTCCCTTCAACTATTGCCAATGCTTATGGCCCCCATGTTCAGGATCCCAGGACAGGTGAAATCATTGAAGCGGATATCCGTATTTTTCACAATGTCTTGAGTCTTATTAGGGACTGGTATTTTGTACAAGCATCACCCAGCGATCCTCGTGCTCAGCAGTTACCCATGCCTGATGTTTTAATCGGGGAAATGCTACTACTTGCTACAAGTCAAGTAAAAAAATAAAAAAATAGAAAATTTGTTCTTTGA
>CAYUAG010000129.1:0-7864 GCA_964442615.1 uncultured bacterium | reverse complement strand
GGAAAGGCACTTTTTCAAGTAAATTCTGAATAATTCAAGATAAGAATCGTTATGTTATTTTATGCTGGTGCTGGTGGAATGATTGGTGTGGCAAGCAATGCTGGTAAAGTTTGGATGATAATAACCATAATAAGCTTTCTTATTATGGGTATATTAGCTTTTATCCAGCGTTATATTACTGGGCAGTAAATGATTAAATCTCTACACGTGTATTTTTTTTTAAATTGTGTCATAGAAGTATCTTTAATATTTATATTATATTTGTACGCAATTTTAAAATTTGAGATTAAGCAGTCATACCACCGAGGGTTTTCTTCATCTTCGGCTTTTTTATTTTTGAATTTTTTTACAATTGAAAAAATAAATTATAATTTTTTTATACTCACACATATGATAAAAACTATAAACAAAAACTGAGTGAAAAACTCATTAAATGGAAATGATCACTATTTTTTCTTAATAGAATCATATCCTTTAACTATGCTTTGAAAAAAAAGATAATGAATCATCAATCTTCGTAAATGCTTTGGAAAGTATGGTACAATTCTCTGTAATATTTTGGCAATAGCTCTATTTACAACAATTCTGGTAAAAATACTTTTTAATCCTTTTGTGGTGATCAAATCAATTCGAAATGCCTGGTTAAATTCAGGATATTTTTGTTTTATATAAGGAAGGGTAATCCGGCCAAACTCCTGCATTTGCTTAAGTACTCCCTCAAGATCCTTATTACAGGTGGCATGGCCAACTGCCTTTTTATTATAAATCAGAGGTATTGATAATGTTTTACTCAAATGATACCCAAATTCAATATCACCACCATAACTAACTATAGCAGAATCCTGCCCGCCAATCTGAATAAAATAGTTACTTTTCATTGCCACATTCTGGGAGGTGATATACTTATATGGCAAAATCTCCTGATCTTTATATCTATTCTTTCCTCTGGACTGGATATAATCAGCTAAATAATTTGTTTTAAAATCTGTGTATTCGACGTAACCAAGAGAAATACAATTCTGATTTTTTAACTGCTCATAATGTCGTTCTACTAATTCGGGTAAAGGTATAATATCAGAATCTAGTAAAAGTAAATATTCTGATTGTATACTCTTTAAAGCAAGATTACGGGTCGCAGTTCTTCCATGTCTCTTTACATCAGCATGCTGCAAGGGAATAATATCATTAGGAAAAGAATTTCTCATTAAAAAATTATTAATTTTATTTGGAATACCATCAATACATAGCAATATCCTGAAATCAGGAAAAGTTTGTTTACTCAATCCTTGTAAACATCTTTTTAATTCCTCAAGATTCTGAAATGTGGGGATAATGATGTCAAACATGGTTATATTGTCAAAACCTTTTTATAAACTTCAAGGGTTTTCCGGGCAATTTTATCCCAGACAAAATTATTCTTGATATGTTCCCTTAACTCACTCCCTTTGATTTCCTGTAAGGCACTTTCTATTCCCTTACGAATAGAATTAATTGAATAAGGATTAACATAAAAGGCATATTCTTTAAAATATTCCTTTGTACCACCATGGGGTGTAATTACAACTTTTGCACCTGCCAGGGCTGCTTCCAGGGCAGCTCTTCCAGGTGTTTCAAATTTTGAGGGAAGAACAAAAACATCAGAAGCTGCATAAGCAGAAGCAAGCAAAGGAGAATTGTGATCAATTCCATCGATTATCAATAAATTTTTATTTTTCTCAGCTTCTTTTAAACATGCTTTACTTTCATCCCCAGGTGTTATTCTACCTATGATAACTGCAGGATGATCAATTTTACTAAGTGCTTTAATTAAAGAAAGAATATTCTTTCTATTTGGACCAATGTGTCCAACATTAAGAATAAAATTTTCAATTCCATACTTCTTTTTAAAAAGTGATGGATCTCCATGAAGAAAACAAGTTGAAACTCCATTAGGAATTACCTCTATTTTTTCTTTAGAAATACCAAGCCCTAGGGATATAAGTTTACTTTCAGCCAGAGTATTCGGTAAAACAGCTTCAGACCATTTACAAATATCACGGGTAAATCCATAATCCAACCATGCACCAGAAAAAATTCTTCTTATACAAGTATCCATGCTGACCACTGTTCGAACCACAGGAAATGAATGACGGGTAAAAAAAATAGGATTAACCACAAATTTAATCTTCCGTCTTCTTAAATCACGGGCGAGACTATACACTCCAAAATTAGCAGAAAAAAGATGAACCAAATCGCAATCGAATATCTTCTCAGCTGTTTCCCACATATTAAAATATTCAACCTTAATCCCAAGTTTTTCTAAATATTCTTTTGTTTGAATAATTTTTACTTGAGGCCCTCCCCTAATCAATCCCACACTTTGATAGCAGGCAAAACGTATTTTCATTTTCTTAATTTTCCCCAATAATTTTCAATATCATTTACTAACATACGCCAATTAAACTTTCTCAACCTTTCAGCATCATAGTCAGAGACATTTTTCTCCTTCATTAATTTATATTCTCCTTTAAGTAATGGGTCGGTTTTGGTAATAGGAGTTAAAATTTCATCACCGCTCGGAAAGGAAGCTCTAATCCAAAAAGATGGATCTCTGTAAAAAGAATTAAATTTCAACTGTCCATTAACAATCTCAGGATCCCACTTGATATCAATTCTTCTTTTCCACCAAGAAGAATAGTCCTCCATGGTAATAGTAGGAATGTTCTCTTTCACAACTTTTTTAAAAAGTTGTTCGAATATAGCCAAACATCCATGACAAGGATGATGATAGAAAATTATTGGTTGATAGGCTGCACGTTTTATTTCCATAATTCTCAAATAATAATTCAGCATATCTTGATGCGTATGTCTCGCCCTCCGCAGGCTGCCAATACTAATGGGATGAATAGGTATCTGCAAAACAGATGAAAACGATTTATTCAGATAAGGTAAAAAAGGAAAATCGTCATATGCAATCCCGAACTCAGATGAGTATAGAAAACCTTTTTCTTGAACAATTTGTGCTAAAGTAGGATTCCATTCACCATACGGGGCTGCATAGCCTTTAGGTAAAATCCCATTTTTTTTAAAAATACTCAGTCCTTGTTTAAAATCCTGTAGGTTTCTTGATTTATCTGGAAAAATCCGATGCCGATAACCATGGTATCCTATATTTTGATCTTGCATTCCCTGATAAAAATCTATCCAATCAGCCTGTGTTTTTGTCTCAATAAACCAGGTTGCTCGAATTTTATTTTTCCTACATATCTGATATAATTTTTCAACCTCCTGCTTTTTGCTGAAATCTGTATCTACTCTAAATGAAAATAAACTTTTGGCTCCATCAGGAAAGTACCAAAGATGAAGAAAAGGAAGTTTACAACAATGAAATAAATATTGCAATGAGGTTTGAACAAGGTATCGAATTCCTCCTTTGGAAACCTTGGAAACTCTTTCTGAGGGCAGTCTCTCGCCAAATTCTGTAGGAAAATTTTTTCTCGTGATCCTAAAATCCAGCAAAGATGATATAAAACCTGAAGGTAAAATAACCACAGTACCTTTTCCCACCTTTTTGATAGCAACCGATTTTTGACCTTTTTGATTTTCTACATATTGAGCATCCAAAGATACACTGCACCTTTTATTCAAATCAACTGGTAAGGAAAACGAAAAAACCGGATTATTATACATGCATAAATATTTTATATAAATCTGTTTATTCTTAAAATCTAGTATAGATTTCGCAATATCTGCTTCTAGAAGAAGAGAGCCACCTGATTGTAGATAATGGAGGATATTTTTCCTACTTTTTTCTTTATCATAAGAACTGATAATCAATACAGGATATTCATCAGGATTAATAGTGTTATTTATATTAACTAGGTGAAATGGTATACCAATTTGCCGCAGGATCAATTTCCACCCAGGTACGACTTCTGAAATTCCAAGGCTTAGTTTCAAATAAATTTCCTTCCTAAAAAGTTTATTTCATTTCTCCCTATGCCTCCCAACCAAGCAATAACCGGAAAACCCACTCCTGTAGTAATAATTAGTTTTATAATCAAAGCACAATTTTCATACAACAATAAAGGTATTAACACTAAAAATGTCCCAAGAAAAGGGAGTATAAGAAAACGAATATAATTTAGGGTAATCTGACGTTTAAGAGCCACAGCCATTATTACAAGAGCTGTAAACTGATAAGAAATTAATGCATAAGCTACTCCTACAGTTCCCAAAGATTTGGTTAAAAACAAAAGAGAGATAAAAAAAGCAATCATACCCCATAGTAAGGATTTTGTATAAACCTTTTCCTTTTCTATACCGATAAGAGTAAAACTAAACACAGAATTAACCAAATTCAATACAAAATAACCTACTAATACTTGAAAAATTGGAACCGCATCTCTAAAGGAAGATCCAAAAATCCAATTCACAATAAATTCTCCACTTAAAATAGCATACAGTCCTATTATCAATACTAACACAGTAGTTATTTTTAATACATACTTAACATTTTCTTCTAACTTCTCAGGAAATTTATGAAAACAACGGCTAATTCTTGGAAAAAAAATAGCATAAAACACCCGATCAAAAATGAGTAAAAAAACTGTAATTTTAAATGCAGCACTAAATAATCCTACATCGGATTTTGCCGCAACTAAACCAAGAAATAGGGGAGGGAATTGAGTAGTTATCTGAGCAATAATAGAAGCAGCACCTAGGGGTAAAGCTTCTATTAATATAGATTTTATATTTAATCTATTTCTTTGAAAGCAAACTCTGAATTTTTTCAACCTGAATACTATCCATAAGAAAATAGTATTAGTACTAATACCGATTATCCATGCCCATGCAACCCAAATTATATCGTTAGGAGTCTTTACAAACAGCAGGACAAAAACCAGATAACCAAACATACCAAAAATCTTTCCACCTGCAATAATTCCCAGTTTTTGGTGCCCATGAAAAAACCATTCCAACAGCACTGCTGCTGGAAAAACACCTAGTAGATAAACAAGAATAACATTGAAAATATCATTTGCCGCAATAAAAAAATATACAATACTAATTCCAATACTAAATACAATTGTTGAAAGTATTAATCGCGCTATAAGTATATTCCCGGTCAAATATTCAATATTGTCAGTCTCACCAGCAATCTTTCGGGTTCCTAAAAGCTTTAGTCCACTGTTTCCCAATACCATTGCATAAGCAAGTGCAGCTAATCCTATACTAATTGTACCAAAATCGGAAGGTCCTAACACCCGAGCCAGATAACTTACTGCCAACAAACCAAGTAAGCGGCTGACTGCATCTCCTGAATAAATAAAAAGAATATTCCTGGAATTGGCAGTTAATTTCATTCAATTTCCAAAACTACTTTTTTCAAACCATTAACTCTATTTTCAAAGGGAAATTTTTCCATGATTCTCTGTCTGGCCTTTTGTCCACAAGATATATCCTTTTGCAAAGCCTGCTCTAAAGCATTTACCAGATTCTTTACAGAGCCAAAAGGAATGATAAAACCAGTATCACCAATTGCAGTTGGAATGCCCCCCACATCTGTACCCACAGGTATACATTCACAAAGCATTGCTTCACATAAAGCATTTGGTAAACCCTCGGAACGGCTTGGTTGGCAATAAACCGCAGCTTTCTGAAAATGAGCCAACAATTCTTTCTGTAACATTGTTGGTAAAAGAGTAACGTTATTCGGAACCGAGACACTTAAATAATTTAAAAATGATTTTTTGATTCCAATAATAAAAAAAGAGACCTTCGGTAATTTATAGGCTCCCTGAAGAAGAAAATCTATTCCTTTGGTTTTAAGCCGAATTTCGGTTGTACTCTGAGCTACAGTTAAAACTATTTTCTCTTTAGGTTTTCCGGAAGAAAAAAAAGCAGAATCAAATCCAGATGGTAAATAATTAATATTACTACCTTTATAGCGGGCAAGTTTTTTAGCTTTAATTTTTAAAGATGGATCAACAACTAATACAGTATTTGCCTGACGAATTGCAGTTCGGACAAAGGGTCTTTTCCATTTGGTCAGCCAAATTCCGTAACCAATTTCATCATTCGCAGCCACGTCAACTCCGCCTATCATTACCACACTTTGCTTGCCTAATAATTTAGCAAAAGATATGGCTATACCACTGTAAACAGAAGCAAACCAGCAGAAAACAATATCACTAAATAAAATATTCCAATAAATCTGGAAAATAGCTTTTATTCCACTGTTGATGATACATTTGACATAAGCAAATTCTTTTAAAATCTGAATATCATGTTCAATAAATGGAGTAATAAAAGTAGAAATAAAAAGTATGCGTTTCTTTTTTGCCTTGGTTGTCTTCATACACTCTTACTTTTTCATTAAGCTGACCATAATTGCCTTTTGAATATGCAGCCTGTTCTCAGCTTCATCAAATACTATAGAATGAGGACCATCCATCACTTCATCTGTTATCTCATCACCTCGGTGAGCAGGAAGACAATGCATAACTTTTACGCCTATTTTGGCATTCTTTAGTAAATTATTATTAACTTGATAATTTTTAAATATTTTCCTTCTTTCCTCAGTCTCCGATTCCTGCCCCATACTTGCCCAAACATCTGTATAAATAAACTCAACATCCTGAACAGCTTCTTTAGGATCCCGATAGATTTTTATTTCACTGCAATTTGAATTTTTAGCATTGGTTAAGATATTTTCATCTGGATCATACCCTTCCGGAAGTGCTAAATGTAACTGCATAGGAATACGAGAAGCCATATTTAACCAAGAATTGGCTAAGTTATTCCCATCCCCAATATAGGTTAATTTCAATCCTTTAAAACTTCCTCTATATTCAAGTATAGTAAACATATCACCCATAACTTGACAGGGATGCAACAGGCCGGATAGTCCGTTAATTACTGGGATAGATGCATATTTACCCAATTCTACAACATCATTATGAGAAAAAACACGGGCCATGATTCCATCATTATATCTAGAAAAAACTCGTGCTATATCAGCAACCGACTCTCTTTTACCCAGACCAATATCGTCTGGAGATAGATACAAAGCATGTCCTCCAAGCTGGAACATTCCTACTTCAAAAGAAACTCTGGTCCGAGCAGATGGCTTCTGGAAAATCATGGCAAGGGTTTGTGCTTTTAAAATATGATGTCTTTTACCAGATCTTGTCTTTTTCTTTAATTCAAATGCTAGTTTGAACATCTCATGAATTTCTTTATTAGTCAAATCAGTAATTGCAAGAAAATCTTTTTTCAATTTGGACCTCCTATGTTTTGCTTTCAATTATACTACATCAGACAGCCACAAAAGTTGCCCCTATATGTTTACTGAATTTTCATTTTCCAATTTCCATTTCAATGGGTTCTTGATACTATATTAGACTGGGAACGCCTTCTATGGAGACTGGGAGCGAGATTATTCACAAATAGAACGTTGTCGTTTGGTGTTTGCCTTATCATTGCCTCTCATCTAAGCAAAAGAAGCTTCTTGGCCTCAGTGAATGAGCCAGCTTGCAAGCGGTAGAAATACACACCACTCATCAAACCTGCGGGGCTCCATTGCTTTGAATGTTTTCCAGCAGGCAACTTTTCTGATAAAAGAACAGCAACTTCTCTTCCCAAAACATCAAATACTTTCAGTGATACGAATGATTTAAATGGAAGACTGAAAGAAATAGTTGTTGCTGGATTAAACGGATTCGGATAGTTTTGATTAAGGCTATAATGTTTCGGTAAGTCACCTGGGAACTTTTCCACAGAGGTGATCATCTCCAAAAGCGGTCTTCTCCAGACGCCGCCACCATAAGTCCCGGCAAAGATATTAGTACCACTGACTGCAAATGCACGAACATTAGTGTTT
>CAYUAG010000128.1:0-8000 GCA_964442615.1 uncultured bacterium | reverse complement strand
CCTATGTTCACCTACAGTTTTTCTCAGAATGTAGATATCATGTCCTATGTTAATGTTAATTTTGGCAAGAAAGGAGCTGCCTACTCACCCTTACAGGGAAATGGCGGACTACTGAGAGCACGTATCTATTTTTAGTCGTATATTTTTTGGAGGAAAACCATGAGAGAAAAATTTCTTAAGAATTTAGCGCACTGGCATACTAATCATCCCTGGAGAATGCTGGTAATCGTAGTATTTATAACCATTATTTTTGCTGTTTTTGCCAGTCAGTTAACTGTAACCATGCAGATGTGTGATCTGCTTCCTGAAGGTGATCCCAAAGTCGACCAATTCAATGAAATTATTGATGAGTTTGCCACTGCAACCAGTGTCATGGTTGTAGTTCAGGGCCCTGAAGGTCGTATCAAGAAATTTGCAGATCAGCTGGCCCCCCGTATTGTTGAACTGCAGGATACTAGTAAGAATTCAGAGTTGGAGAAAGAAATTGCTCATATTCAGACAGAAATTGAAAGCTTGGAAAAAAAAGAGGGACAGGAGTCAAAAGTTCAGGAACTTCGTTTTCAAATCAACACCTTGAGAAAACAGATCAGTATGCCTCTTTTTCAGCGGGTGGACTATAAAGCAGAGACAGAGTTTCTTAAAAAGCATGCCTTGATGCTGGTCAAAGAGGATAACCTGGAAAATATAAAGGATATGTATACTGATCCTAATCTTACCGGCCTGGTTACTAATATTAACAATAGTCTGGAAAAAGAGTATGTGGGGAGAGAAGAGTCAATTTCTACCCGGGAAAAAGAAGACGGTGCAGTTCAATTTCTGGATGGAATTCAGAGTCTGGCTGCAGGATTAATGGCAGCAACTTCCGGAATAGAAGAGACAAAAAAGAGGATTGAAAAGATTGCTGATAAACTGCTTTTGGGAGAACCTTATTTTCTCTCCTATGATAAATCTACCCTAGTTCTCAATGTTATACCAACTTTTACCATTATGGACAGGGATTTAATCATGGTGGGTAAGGAACGCCTTCAAACTTTGGTTGATTCCATGCTTAAAGAATATCCCCGAGTAAGAGCAGGACTGAGCGGTGACATTGCCCGAGAATATGACGAGCAGGTGTATTCCCAGCAGAGTCTGGGATTTACTACCATTATTGCTTTTATTGCCATATTCATCCTCCTTATAATTTCTTTCCGCATGGTGGTTGCTCCTCTGCTGGCCATTGCCAATCTCTTAGTAGGGCTCATCTGGGCTATGGGAGGAGCTTTTCTTATTGTGGGTCAGCTCAATATGGTCACAGCCATGCTATCAGTAGTTCTTTTAGGTCTTGGTATCGATTTTTCCATTCATTTATTTTCCGGATTCACGGAATGGCGGGCTGGAGGTGATACCATTAGCGATGCTATGCAAAAAACTTTTTTAAAAAGTGGAAAAGGAGTGATCACCGGAGCTTTGACTACTGCCTGTGCCTTTTTAGCACTTCTGATCAGCCGTTCCCAGGGGATGAAGGAAATGGGTATTGTCACTGGGGTGGGACTCCTCTCTGTTCTTCTGGCAACCTTTCTTTTTCTTCCAGTTATGTTTGTCCTGCGGGAACACCGGATTGATAAAAACCAGAAGATCAAGAAAGGTGATTCCAGGAGAGTTAATAAGGATATTTCTTTCCGATCTCTGGGTCGCTTAAGTGGATGGATGAGCAGGCACTATGTTTTTACCATTCTAACTGCGATTGCACTAACTGCGGTTTTGATCTGGTTTGCCTCACAGATTAAATATGACCAGAACTATATGCGGATGGAACCAAAGGGGCTTACCTCAATAGCACTTATGGATACAGTTAAAGAAAAATTTGATCTCAGTATGGAATATGCACTCTGTTTAACTCAAAGTGTGGAGGAATCACGTCAGCTTTCGGAAGATTATCGCGATCTGGCCACTGTTGCCAGAACTGATGATATTTCACCCTATATTCCTTCCCAAAAGCAACAGGAAAAAAGGATACCGCTTCTCAGGGAAATTGCGAGAAATATAGCTAACAGTTCGATTCATAATCGTTTCTTTTCCTCGGAACTATCACCTTTCAGAAAAGAAATAGAACGTCTGGAGATGAACATTATGGAAATGCAGGATATGGCCTTTATCGGTGGTCAGGACAAGGTAGATAGTAAATGTAAAGATCTGGTGGGAGAACCTTTTAATGATGATTCTCAGGGTATCATTCAGGAATTACTCCATACATTAAATTCACAAACAATAACTGTTTTCAAGGGTCTATCCCTTTTTCAAGATAACTTCGCTCCCTATTTCAAGCAATCAATCATGAACATGTGTTCGACTGAGCCCATCAGTCTGAATGATTTACCTGTTTCTGTATTGGACCGCTACAGTAATAAAGACCGGGATAAATTTTTAATAACCATCTACCCCTCAGGAAAATTATTTTCAGATGTAACTGTATTAAATCGATTTGTAGATGATATGGAACTGGTCAGTGAAAAAACAACCGGAACTCCGCCAGTAGCAATTGCCTGGCTCCGTATTGCAGCCAGAGATGGTCGTAATGCCATTCTACTGACCTTAGTAATTGTATTTATGCTTCTCTGGATCGATTTTGGAAAACCCTGGTATGCTCTTATGGGAATGGTACCTCTAAGCTTAGGAGTTTTCTGGATGGTCGGTCTGATGAATCTTACTGGCATGATGCTCACCTTTATGACCCTTATGGGGCTTCCCCTTATTATTGGAATAGGAATTGACGACGGAGTACATATTATGCACCGGTGGCAGAATGAAGGAAAGGGAAAGATTGTTACTGTGTTTTCCAGTACAGGAAAGGCAATTCTTCTCACTTCATTAACCACTATGCTGGCCTTTGGATCAATGACATTTTCTGTTTTTCCTGCCTGGGCTTGGTTTGGAGAATCCCTTTTTCTGGGGGTAGGATCATGTTTTTTGACCACGGTAATTATTCTTCCTGGTATTATTGGGTGGATTGAACGGAAAGGGTAAGGACCGCAGTCAAGGACTGCGGTTAACCGTTTTTAGATTGCTGTAGAGATAAGCGTAAGCGGTCTCTGCAGCAATGCTCGGAAAGTATTACAGAAATATTGTTTCGGAAACCGTTTCACTAATTTCCGAAACAATCAAAAAGTTCGGATCTTTGATTACCGGTAAAAAATATGCCCGCTTTGGCACGGCCTAAAGCATGCCCTCAACTTGATTGGGGGACACGTGCCACACGTAGTTATTTTTATATATGTCACACTGGCCAGGACACCCGACGGGTGCGCATATTTGACCTTATTTATAAAATTTCTGCATTTATTATTCATTTTCTGAATATTAGTTTATGCCATTGATCAAATGTCATCCACCAAACAATAAAATTAGCATTTATTTTTAGTCCTTTATAATAATCACGAATACTGACTTCAATTTTATTTCTATCATAAACTGGGCTATTAATGAAATCAATATCTGACAATCGAGAAAAAATGTAATCCTTATTCAAGTTTAAGAATAGATGTAAATTTTCTGATGATTCTTTAATAAAATATTTCATTATTTTTCCCCACAATAATCTAGAAAATTTGTTATATTGAAAGGGAATAATTGTTTGGTAACGAGCAAGAGGGAATAATTTTAATAAGATATTTTTATTAAGTATTTTTTTATTAATTATTTCTTTTGCTCTTAAGTTATGTGGTTAATTTAGTAGACCATTTAGAACAGCAGGTTGTATTAACGGCATTAAATTTTGAACAATACAATCAAGTCTTGTTTGAGAAGGATAACTACTATTACCAGTTCTATATCTTATATTATATAAATCTACCCAGTTTTCTATTCCAAGATCAGAAACATTCGGCATGTTATTCATCAGATCTGAAACCTGTTTATTGAGAAGAGAATCCCAATTATTTATAATATCTTTTGAAAAAATATTTGGTTTGCGAAGATAAAGAAATTTTCTTATTTTTTCAATATTCTTACTTAATAAAGCTTTCTTTCCTAATATTGACAGACGATTTGAAAGGCCACGACGGATATACTCTCCTTTACCGCCATCGATAAATAATTCGTTTTGAGGTAAGACTTTATAATAACTAAGTTCATGATAAAAATTAGCAGGTATCAAACAATTTGTTTCTTGTACAAAATCCATCCATGTACCAAAAATTTTATCATTACTATAAGGTGCTATATCATAATGATGATGTTTAAATTTTTTAACTTTCGAAATTGCATTAGCAATTTTAACATCAAAATTTGTTTTCTGACCAAAAGTATGTGTACTCCATAAATTAAGATCATATCCTGATAATAACGATAAAATCGTCCTTGAATCAATACCACCTGAAAGACCTAAACAAAGATTTTTTCCTTTATCTATTAACGAATTTATAATTTTTGATATAATATGAATGACATCTTCTAAACTATAGTCTCTCATCTCGGGAAACCATGGTTGATTGATAATATTTAATCCGTCTTTTGAGATTTTAGCGTTTCCACCTGGACCCAAGATTTTAACATTTTCAATAAGGCTTTCATATATAATTGGATTTTCGAGATTCCAAAGTGAACATAGATAATTGTAATTAAGTTTTATGGAATCGATAAATTCAATAATCCAATCCAGTCTTGATGAAAAATAAATTTCTTTTCCATTATCATAAAAAAATAATTCTCTCAAGCCTAATTGATCATTAATGATCTCAATTTCATTCTTATAAATCTTTATTATCAAATAGTGGCCATTTAGTTTGGAACTGGTTTTTTTCAATCTAAAATGTTCTTTCCAATTATTTTCATTCATTAATTCATACTTTTCATTTATCCCTGAACCACATATTATATAAAGCTTTTGATCTGAAGCTGTAAAGGATATTAAAGATTTTCCTGCTCCGTAAACTGATAGATTCTTCTGTTCATGCTGAATAGTAGGTAAAAATGGAATTTTTTTTATTTTTTCTAATTTATCGGTCTTTGATAATCCACCAATTATCCATGACATTTATGCACACTCCTGATGTTACAAATGAACTAATTCAATTATTTAAAAATTATCTTAAACATAAATATTATTTATTGCTGTTAATAACAGGTGGCCCTAATGCAATCCCTTCATTCATGGGGTACGTACCACACGTAGTTATTTTTATATATGTCACACTGTCCAGAACACCCGACGGTAAAAAATATGCCCGCAGTCAGGGACTGCGGTTAACCGATTATGTTAATTAGATTGCTGCAGAGATAAGCGTAAGCGGTCTCTGCAGCAATTCTCGGAAAGTATTACAGAAATATTGTTTCGGAAACCGTTTCACTAATTTCCGAAACAATCAAAATTCGCAGTTTATTAACCCTGTCAGGGTTTTAATATAACTTGATCCCCCGATAAATCTACAATGGATAAATTTTCAGGAATTTATTCACTACTACCACAATGGTTCCTGCTAGGGGTGGAAGTAATAATCCTCCCATGACCCTGACCAGCGAAAATCGCCATCCGATAAAAGCTATCTCATAGGGGATTCTGGTTACTCCGATAAGGGAAGATGCAAGCACCATGGTAACAAGGGGACCGATGCCGGCACCTCTGGCAAGCAGAGATGCACTCAGAGGAAGGATCACGTAAGGAGCTCCTGGAATAATACTTCCGATCAACCAGGCAATGAGAATACCTTTGTATCCGGCTGAAGTACCCAGATATTCAGAGACCAGTTCTTTGGGCACCAATATCTGAATCAATCCGGCAACACCGAATGCAATGAGCAATAGCAGCCAGGTTTTCTTAAGCATCACTCCTCCCTGCTTGAGTCCCTCTCCAGTTGCTCCTAGTCCTTTAACATACCAAACAGCTCCGAAAAGGATAACAAACAGTATGGCCATAATGATTGTATTGGCTTTCATATTCCTCCCGTGTATTTAGTTTTTGTTTAGTAAGGACTGCACTCAGGGTCTGCGGTTAGCCGATTATGTGATTTTTTTTCAATCCTCTTTCGGCTTGAAGCAGTCCTTGCTTGTGGTTAAGATTGTTCATGTTTTGTTTAGTGATAATGTAATAAATTTTTTTGGATTTGGCAATGAATTGATTTAGAAATACAAGAAAACCCGCAGTCAGGGACTGCGGATAGCCGGTTTTGTGGGTGGTTTGTCAAATTTTCATCCCGGTTAGAGGCGGTCCCTGACTACAGAATAAGATCACTGTCAAGGATTGCGCTGAGCCAATTATATGAAATGATTTTTAGATTGCTGCAGAAATAAGTGCATGCGGTCTCTGCAGCAATGTTTGGAAAGTATTGTAAATATATCGTTTCGGAAACCGTTTCACTCATTTCCGAAACGATCAATGTTGTCGGTGTCGCTATTGGGATAGGTTTCGATTATGATAGCGATACCGATTCCGAATTCTGTGTTTTTAACTCTTGACACTTCAGTGTGAAGACCGCAGTCAAGGGCTGTGATTAGCTGGTTTTATACATGATTTATTAAATATCATCAAAGAAATATTTTATCCAGCTTTTTCTTGACATTTTAAAATTAAATTATTAAGATATAACGTTTAATTCTCACCAGAAACTACACTACAATTTGTCCTGAGGGTTGAATCTGAAATGCTGAACATAGAAGTATAAGCAAAGGTTAAGAACACTTTTACTAATGATTAATCATAGAAGACAAATAATGGATAATAAGCCACATATTAAGATTAATACATATCATGAATATATGGGTGATGCCTGCACTGCATTAAGTAGTAGTCTTAGAATATTAAAAGAAGCTGAATCTATAAAAGATGATACTGCATATCGTGAATCATTATATTTAAGATCAGGAGAATTAGGAAGATATGCTTTCTTATTAGCAGTTAATTCGTTAGAAGCTGCAGCAAATGCACTGATATTAAGTCTAAATACTAGTCAAGCACTATACAAAGATTTTGAAAAATTATCAACATTATTAAAATTTGAGCTTTTTTGTTTTTATTGTGGGGAAAAACTGAATAGAGGTAATGATCTTTATTCTAAAATTCGAGAAGTAGTAAAATGTCGCAATAAATTTGTACATCCAAAACCGAAAAAGGTGACAGGAAAATTAACATCTAATGGTTCAGATGTTGAGATTGATATTAAAAGAACTAATTCAAGAAATTTTCCAGTATACTTTAGTTTGTTTGAACCTAAACATACAATTCAGGCAGTAGGTGATATTATGAAATTTCTTTCTTGGATTGTTTTTGACATTTGTAAGTATTCAATAAAAGAAGGTTCAATGATCTTAGGATATGGTTCTATAAGTGGTAATGAAGATGTGTTTATTTTAGCAAATAAGTATGGGTTTGATATAAGAACATTTGGTAATAATCAGGACTTTACAATAGTAACTGTATCAATTTAAAAATGTTATATAAGTTATAATGGGAAGTCTGAATAGTGTATTAGTTAAATATCCATCTCGTATGGCATGGGCTTTAGCCAATGTTTTTAAAGCTGTTCATTTTTTGATTTCGATAGCGATCCCGATCCTGAATTTCGTTGGTTTTTTCAGATTGCTGCAGAGATAAGTGTAAGCGGTCTCTGCAGCAATACTGGTATACGTTTCGGAAACCGTTTCACTTATTTCCGAAACGATCAGGAAACACTGTTGGAACCGCAGTCAAGGACTGCGGTTACCCACTTAGTTGGGAAAAAAAACCAACCCACAAATATAAAATCATTGACATTTTAAAATAAATTTTCTATATTTGAAACCTTAGAATGTTAATGGGGAGTCGTCCAATGGCAGGACATGCGGCTCTGGACCGTATAATTGGGGTTCGAATCCCTGCTCCCCAGCTGCATCAGCGCCCGTAGCTCAACTGGATAGAGCATCTGACTTCGGATCAGAGGGTTGGGGGTTCAAGTCCTCCCGGGCGTACATGTAATAAATATGGCGCATTCGTCTAGTGGTCTAGGACGCCGGCCTCTCACGCCGGTAGCACGGGTTCGACTCCCGTA
>CAYUAG010000127.1:0-8556 GCA_964442615.1 uncultured bacterium | reverse complement strand
TTGATTTTCCTTTTGTTTTAATAGTTACTGGTAAACGATTTGAAATTAAAATAATACGTTTTTCCATATTCGAGTAATCCTTTTTAGATTTTTTAATATTATTTAAAAAAATTACCTGTAGAAAATCCAATTTTTTCAGCTAAAAGCTTAAAAAAAGCTGCAGCGTGGGGATCTTTATAGGAAGAACTCCATATAAATTTAGCCCATCCAATCTGTGCTAATCCATAATAGGCAATTACACATTGACCGATAGCAACATATCCGATTGCAAACTGACCAATTCCGAATAATATTGAGAAAGCAAATTGGGAAATAGCGGACAGACCAAAAATAAATTGTCCAAATCCAAAAATAACACCTATTCCAAATTGAGCAAATGTAATTAATCCAATTGCAAATTGTCCAATAGCAATAATACCTTTTGCTACTCGAAATTTTCCTTCTGCATTTTTACCAAATGCTATATGAACTAATGGATACCCATAAAATGTTTTTGTTGATTTCCATTCAAATCCGGTTCCATCCCATTCTTTTTTGGCTGGGTAAGGTGCACCACATCCTGGACAAAACTTTGCTTTTAAACTAACTTCCCTTTTGCATTCTCGACATGGAATTAAATTCATCTTATAATTACTTATGTTTAAATTTTTTTATTTAACTTACCAAGATAAAAAAAATAATTGAACAATAAATTCAGAGGAGAAAAGAATCATTTATTAATAAGATAATTGATCTTATATTAAATGTCAAGTTTTATGAACATTTTATAATTTTACTTGACATTTAAAAAAACAATTAGTAATCTTAAATTCAGTTATTAATAAAAAATACTTTAAGGAATATATGGATAAAAGTTTAAGAATAGTTATTATAGTATTCACTATAGTAATTGTATCTTTTGTTTCTTTATGTTTTTTTGCTTACCATATTGTCACTACATCACTTCCAAAAACCAAAGGTGAGATGGATATATCTGATATCAATGAAAAGGTTGATATTTACCGGGACAAATACAATATTCCTCATATTTCTGCAAAAAACGAACACGACCTTTATTTTACTCAAGGATTTATAACCTCACAAGACCGATTCTGGCAAATGGATATCATAAAAAGAGCGGCACAGGGAAAGCTTTCTGAGATTTTTGGTGGTAGTACCATCAAGTATGATAAAATTATATGTACCCTTGGAATTCAAAGAAGAACTAAAAAAATTGTATCCAATTTGAATCCTAATTCAGGAAAAGTGCTTCAAGCGTATGTTGATGGAATAAATTATTTTATAAAGGAAAATAGTCTTCCTATCGAATTTAAATTTCTCTCCTATAAACCAGATATATGGACTATTGAAGATTGTATTTCCATTATAGAGCTTTGGAAATGGCAGATGAATCAGAAATGGAAAACTGATGTGTTCAGAGAATTATTAACATATAACATCGGGCAAACAAATGTTGGAAAATATTGCAATGATACCAGTAGAAAAAAATTGTTTACCAAAAGTAAATTTTTTCAATTTTTAAAACCTTTTTTAATGGAATCCTTACCTGCTTCTTTTCCTCGACTTGGTTATGATTGTAGTTTTTTTATACTGTCAGGAAATAAAAGCAGTTCAAATATTCCTCTTGTTTCCGTAATAGTAAATACTAATCCTGTAATACCCTGTCTGTTTTATGAAATTCAGCTTTCAAGTAATTCAACCAATATGTATGGATTTTCCATTCCTGGTATTCCTGGAGTTTTGATAGGGTATAATCAGTATATTGTCTGGGGAGTCACCAGCTTAATGAGTAATGAGATTCAATTTCGTCCCATAACAGATTTGTTAAACACCAACTCAATAATAACCTTTAATGAAAAACTTGATATAGGTCCGGATTCATCCTTGATGGTAACATATTATGAAATGAATAACCGTCCCTTGATCCCGGTTAAGAAAAAAGAGAAATCAAATCTTAGAGAGTATATTATGGTTGACTGGCCAGGATTCGAACCACATGATACCTGGAATACACTGTACAAACTTGGTAAAGCCAGAGATTGGGAAGATTTCTGTAAAGCAATAAAAACTGAAAAATTAGCTTCATTAAACTTTTTTTATGCGGACAAAAAAAATAACATTGGAAGTTATACTTGCCTACAGACCCCTTTTCGAAAAATTCGGGATGTACATGGTAAATTCAAAAGAAAAAAATATTTGTTTTATCTTAATAAGGATACTTCATCTAATGATTTATCAAAATCATATAATCCTGCCAAAGGATATATTATTAGTGATAATTTACCATTCACCTTTGGAAAAAACGTATTAATTGATTCCACCCTGGGGAGTGCAACAAGAATAAAACAATTACTTGAACAGAAAGATAGTCTCTCTATACAAGTTTTAAAGCAAATCCAGGCAGATGAATATTCTCTTTTTGCTGTAAACTTAAAGGAAAAAATTATCAGTTTAATTAATCCACATGATTTTAAGTATAAAGCAGAAACAGATATATTGGAACAGTTGGCTCTCTGGCAGGGAAATATGAAAGCAGGCAGTGCTGAGGCTGCTTTTTTCCAGATTTTTATATACAATCTTTTCCAGAAAAGTGTAAAGAATGAGATCGGTGATAGTCTATTCAATAGTATTCTTTCCTGTAAACCGTTGTATTATGAGGGAGTAAAATCTATAATTGATAATTTTATGTCAGATGATACAAAAATAACTACCAGAGGAAAAAATCTGGTTATAGATTCCTTTAAAGAGGCTGTTAGTTATCTTCAAGATAACCTTGGGGAGGATATCTCTCAATGGTCCTGGGGTGCTCTTCATACACTTCAGTTTCAAAATCCCATGGGAGTAAATCCGTTTTTAAATGAAACCTATAATCCAGGACCTTTACCTGCAGGTGGATCCTATAATACAATAAACAAATACAGTAGTGATTTGTATAAATTATTTTCCATACAATCATCACCAGCAGCTAAAATGATCATTGATTTGCAGGGACATTACAGCTCTTTTTCAATTCTATCAACCGGTCAGTCAGGTCAAGTGTTTGATGATCATTATAGAGACCAGATTGAACTTTCTCTTCACAATCTTTACCACTCTAATATGACAGATACAGCCAGACTTGCGGATATAGGCTGGGATCATTTTATACTATGGTAGAGCTTAGATTTTTTACAATGGATAAATTAAAGTATTAGTAATTATATTGTTTTTAAAAAAGATGTATTTCCAATTTTAAAAATAACTAAAAATTATTTCGGGAGTAAACAATGGACCTTAAAGATAATCTTGGAAAAATTGAAAATTTTAAAGAAAATCAGGCAATTACTTCATTTTTTGTAGTAAGAAAAGCAGAATTACGGGTAACAAGACATGATAAACCTTATCTGCATCTTGAGTTGGGAGATGCTACGGGGAGAATCGGAGCAAAATTATGGGATCAGGCAGAACCATATTATAATGGAATATCTGAAGGAGTTATAGTTAAGATAAAAGGTACAGTTGAATTATATCAGGAAACGAAACAGCTTAATATAAAAAAAGTTCGTCTGGCAAAGCAAGAGGATAATGTTCAGCTCAAAGATTTTATTCCAGTTTGTAAAAAAGATATTGATTCCCTGTGGAAGAAGTTAGAAGAAAAAATTAATTCTATCTCCAATCCAGATCTAAAAAAACTCATTGATAAGGTTTTATATAAAAATAATTGGGTAGAGAAATTCAAATTTGCTCCTGGGGGCAAACTCTGGCACCATGCCTATATAGGCGGACTTTGTGAGCATACTCTAGCAGTATGCGAAATTTGTGAAACAATAAGCACTCTTTATCCACTTTGTAATCGTGATCTTCTTTTAACCGGAGCTTTGTTACATGATATTGGTAAAATTGATGAATATGGATATGAGAAAGGATTTATCGATTTCACAGATCAGGGAAGACTTTGGGGACATATATCAATTGGAGCCCAGCATATCAGAAAAGCTATTGAGGAAATTGAAGAGGAATCCTCTTTTTCCGAAGAACTGAAAAAAAATATAATTCATCTTATTCTCAGTCATCAGGGTGAATATGAGCATGGTTCGCCTGTACTTCCTAAAACTTTGGAAGCAATAATTCTATATTACTCTGATGAAATGGATTCCAAAGCTAATGCCTTTCAGCATATTATTGAAAGAGATAAAGAACCAGGGAAACGATGGAGTAAATATATTAATTTAGTGGATAGGTTTCTTTATTTAAATCAAGATAAAGATGAGACTAATGGAGAGTAGGATTTTGTGTGATTGGGTGAAAATGAAGTTTTCTTTGTTTTATTTTGTTAACAATTGGGAGTGGGGTGGAAGAGTCATAGACTAATTTTTCTTTGTAAACACATTAATATATACCTCCCCTGGATGCCTGCTTTCGCAGGCATGACAAATTTGAAAGCTCCTTACCAGTCAATATCAACCCAATTATTCAGTTTTTAACGGACTCCACTCAGCTAAATTTTCAATCCGAAGCTGTACTGGTCCTTCAGCTTCCCAGGTATTATGAGAGTTATAATCCCAACCAAGATATTCTGAATCTCCACCACCCTGGGTGGTTATTAAAAAAGTGTTATCAAGAAAGCCGAATGATTTGGCTTGATCACTGGGCCATTCCTGATCACCCCGGCTGGGATCAACTGGAATCCAACCATATTCGGGAAGATAGACTTCAACCCAGCGGTGATAAACAAAATCAAAACAGGCTTCTTCTCCTCTGATCACAACTGCACCAACATACCGAGCAGGAAGGCCTGCTGCTCTGCACAAGGCTATATAAGCAAAGGTATATTCAGAACAAGAGCCGGATCCTCTTCTAATAACTGTGGGAGCTATATCCCAGCCGCCAATGCGTTTGTAATGCAGTACCTTTCTAAGATAATCAAAGATATTTCTGGCTATCCAGTAAGGATTTTTTGCTCCATCTATGGCAATCTCTGTGGCTTTTTGGATATAAGGCATATGTATACAGTATTTTAAATCATCAACTAAATATGTATCCTTAATTTTTTGAGGAATATCTGTCAGGCTTCCCACTTTATCCGGAAAGATATAATACATTACCTTATTGATCTCAGCTTTGACTTTTAATTGAGGAGTGAATTGTTCTCCAGCTTTCATATTTTTTTTAGAAAAAAGAACAGATTTTTGTCCCCATTTATCTGTTACAATTTTTTTTGGTTTAATAGGGTAATGGATATCAAGAATTTTTTGATTTGGTCTGTCTTCTGGTTGGGCAATAAAAATATCCAGTTTCGTTAATATTCCGGGACCGAAGTTAATTACATCACTGCTGAATTCGATCTCTTCCAAACGAGGATTACTTTTTTTGAATTTTACATCATCAAATAAGTTCAGAGTATAAGTTGTATCTGTCTGGTAATCTGCATTGATTAATTTATCTTCCATCCAGGTAAGACCCCAGGAGTAGGGACCAGGTGAGTTCAAAATCATAACTACTATTCCTTTGGAAGGATGTACTCGGTATAATTCATCTTTTGCTCTGTCTGCGATCCAGAGATAGCTGCCATCCCAGGCTAGGCCTCTGGGATCACTGGCTGGAGATGGAAATGAATGAATGGTAGTACCATCATCCGGACTTATTTGATAAATCATATCATATTTATTGTCAGATACCCAGAGTGAGTTCCCATCCCAGGCTAATCCTTGAGGATCTGAGCCCGGAGTACTGATAACATGTAAAGTTTTACCGGATTTTGGACATACTTCATAGATTTTTCCCACATAAGATTCAGTAGAAGTATTGATAAAAGCCATATCTGAAATCCAGAGATGTTTACCATCCCAGGTCATTCCAGTGGCAAAATAACCAGGAGACTTAAAACTTGCTTTTATGCTCCCATCTGAGGGATCGAATTTATATATCATATCATTCTTTCTGTCAACTCCCCATAAGTATGTACCATCATATGCTAATCCAGTTAAACATGGACCGGGTGAAGGTATTTCTTTTATTATATCACCTGTGGTACCAAAGACAATTGAAGAGAAAGTAGTAATTATTATAAATATAAGATTAAGTTTTTTCATTAGTATTCTCCTTATGTTTATTTAAAAACATTTAAAACTGATTTTCATGAAAAAAAGTTAATAAATATCTTTTCTCCTGCTTTCCCATAGGCTAAATTTTTTTCTAATTTTATCAATTATCCTATCAAATTCATTTTTGCTGAATTTAGCAAGCCCTGGTAAATCATACCCGGTAGTCCAGAATTCAGGCAGAATGAGTATATCACTTCCGGTGCAGGCAGCTTTTTTTGCAGCATATTCAGCTTTCTTAAGGTTGGATTGAATATCCCCATTTTTTGAATTCATTTGATATAGTGAAACTTTCAAAATCGCACTTACCAAATTAATTTATTAAACAGGCATTATTTAAAGTAAATTTTATTGGATATTTCATTTGAAATATTTTTTTTAATTTTTTTATTTTTATTCATTCATACTCTATTTAAGCTACTAAAAGGAAAATTTTATAGTATCAGGTTATAAAATTTTTTCCAATTTTTCCACAATTGCTTCTTTAGGTACAGCTCCAATTATCATATCTACAGGTTTTCTATTTTTAAAAATAAGTAATGCTGGTATACTGGTTATTCCATATTCAGCCATAGTTTGGGGACTTTCATCAGTATTGCATTTTCCGATTTTTACTTTTCCTTCATATTCTTTAACTAATTCTTCAATCACAGGGGCAATCATATTACAGGGGGCACACCATTGGGCCCAAAAGTCTACTAATACAGGTATATCAGATTCTAGTACTTCTGTTTTGAAATTTTCATCGTTAAATTGAAGTGTATTTGCCATATTTTATTCTCCTTAATTTTTATTTCTTAGCTTTAATATTTTGACGACTCTTTTATCTTTAATTGAATAACAGACATTATTACCTTTGCGTTCAGAGTGTACAATACCGCTATTTCTTAATAAAGATAGGTGTTGTGATATATTTGACTGTGAAAGTCCAAGTTCTTTTTCGATTGAACTAACACAAGGATTTTTATCTTGAATATAGTGGAGTATTTTCAATCTGGCTGGATGACCAATTGTTTTTAGAAAATCTGCGTATTCTTTAAAACATGTTATATCTAAATTTTGCATAATTATATTCTTTTAATATTAATGATAGGTAGCATGGAGAACCCTTGGAATCTGATAAAAATCTAAATTCCTTATATCAACGACAGTCATAATATTTTTAAAAGATTCCTCTCTTTTTTCATTACTTATAATTTTTTTGTTATCATCTATATTGATTTCGTTTGAGAGAAAATTTGTATAGAACATGGTTTAAACGAAAAATAATTTTTCGATTATTTAAGTTTTTTATCATTCTGCATATTTTTACTCATTCAAATTCATCTGTGATTCGATATACTTTAAAGCAAATTCAGCAGCTATTGTAGCATCTCCTACTGCTGTGGTTATTTGCCGTATATCTTTATTTCTAACATCACCCACAGCATAGACACCTGGAATAGATGTTTCCATTTTTTCATCGGTTATGATATAACCCCAATCATCCATTTTAACTTTATTGTGGAGAAAATTGGAATTCGGAATCATACCAATCCAAATAAAAACACCATCTGCTTTCATTTTTTTGGACTCTCCGGTTTTTCGGTTTTTTATGGAAACAGACTTGACATTTTGATCACCATTGATTGAAATCATTTCATGATTCAGATAAAACGAAAATTTTGGATTTTCCCTGGCTCTTTTTTGTAATACACGTTCTGCATTTAGATGATCCATAAACTCAATTAGTTTAATTGAATGAACAAATCGGGTTAAATAAAGACCTTCTTGAATACCAGAACTTCCTCCTCCTACGACTACGATATCTTTATCTTTGAAAAATGGACCATCACAGGTCGCACAGTATGACACACCCCTTCCTTTAAACTCTTTTTCGCCAGGTACATTGAGCAGCTTAGGATCCGTTCCTGTTGCAATGACTACTACTTTAGTTTCGTACGATTTTTGATTTGTTATTACCTTTTTTGTAATACCATTTAAATCAAGATCGTTTACTGTGCCTGTTAAAAATTTGAGACCAAATCTTCTGGATTGCTTTTCCATTCTTTGCATTAATTCCACTCCGGTAACTCCTTCTTCGAAACCTGGATAATTTTCAACCCACTCAGTTGTAGCTACCTGACCACCTGGCATTAGCTTCTCAATAAGCGCCACTTTTAGTTGTGCGCGGCTGGTATAAATACCAGTTGTAATACCTGCAGGCCCTCCGCCTAATATTAGAACATCATAAGATTCCATATGGCCTTCCTCGTATTAAAATAAAAATATATTCAAACATTTGAATATACAAAATTATATTTAGATTGTCAAGATTTTTTATTTTGTATGATTTTTATAAAATATTCAGGAAAATTTTTTTATACTAGTTACTCTTGTTGTTCAACCAAAATATGTATAATTAGCTGTAAGTTTTCTTATGCTTACTTTTTTTATTAATTTATTATTAATTTTTTTTTATTGTAAAACATATTAA
>CAYUAG010000126.1:0-8892 GCA_964442615.1 uncultured bacterium | reverse complement strand
AATGCTCTGCCCTTTAAATTACCATCTGGTTTTGGATGTGTTGGTAAATATCCAGTTGGTTGCATAGTTAGTTGGGTAGTATTATCTTTTACAAAGAAAATAATGCTTCCATTGGTTGGAAAAATCAATCTTGTTAATAATTTGATTGTAGTAGTCTTGCCCGCACCATTGGGTCCTATAAAGGCAAATACTTCACCTTCCTCAATTGTACAATTTAAATCCTTTAAAGCAAGAACATCTTTTGCTTCTAAACCTCCTTTATAAACCTTTGTTAAATTTTCTATTACTATTGGTTGGATTAACATTGTCTCCTCACTAATCTATTATTCAACTATTAATAAAATAATAAAATCTTCGGAATAAATCAAAAACTTCTTAAAAATATTAATTAAATTTAAAATATAATTATAGCTAAATTTTTCATGTTTCTTGTTTCTGCTCCACAGTAACAAATAACCAGCAATCAGAAACCAGCTACTAGTTACCTTAATCAGTTTGAGGCAAAATTTCTTTAGTAATTTCATCAATAAGCTTTACAGCACTCACTCCATCTTTGGCATACCCATCAGCATTTATTTGTTTTGCATATTTCTTTGTAACCACTGCTCCTCCAACAACAACCTTTGTATTAATATTTTGATTTTGCAAAGCTTCAATAATTTTCGGCATCTGTACAATGGTTGTGGTCATTAAAGCTGAAAGTCCGATTATATCTGGATTTAACTCTTTTGCTTTTTCAACAATTGTATCTTTTGCAACATTTTTACCAAGATCAACAACTTCATACCCTTGATTCTTTAAAAAAAGTCCAACAATATTTTTACCAATATCATGTACATCACCCTTTACAGTACACAATATTACTCTTCCTGATTTTCTGATATCTTCTTTTTTAAAATAAGGTTCAATAATCTGAAAAGCTTTCTGCATGGTTTCAGCAGCAAGAATCATCTGGGGAAGATAAATTTCTTTTTTATCATAAAGACTACCAACTTCTTGAATGGCAGGGATTAAATAATTATTATTTATTTCAATTGGTTTTTTCCCATCCTTTAAAGCTTTTTTGACAAAGCGACCAATATCATTTTTATTTCCTGCAACTACAGCATTAAAAATTTCCAAAGCTGTATCTTTGTGAGAATCTTTAACTGAATCAATAATTATTTTCTTTTTCTTCTTCTTTTTAAAGCTGGAAATAAATTTTTTGGAATCCTGATCACGAATAGTTAAAACAGAAGCAGCTTGAACACTCTCCATTATACGAGGATCACCGGGATTGATAATAGCAGCATCAAGTCCATGAGACATGGCCATACTTAAAAATACTGAATTTAACAAACTTCTTTGGGGTAATCCATAAGAAATATTTGAAACTCCAAGAACAGTTGGTAATCCCAGCTCTTCTTTGACCTTATGTACTGCATCTAAAGTTGTTTCTACTCTTTTTTGTTGAGCAGATACAGTTAAAGTTAAACAATCACAAATTAAGTTTTCTCTTTTAATCCCTTCAGTTTCAGCTCTTTCTATGATTTTTTTTAGTATTCTTATTCTCTTCTCAGCAGTTTCGGGAATTCCTTTTTCTCCTACTGCAAGACAAAGAAGACCTGCACCATATTTGGCAGCTAAGGGTATGATTGTATCCATACTTTCTGTACTGCCATGAACTGAATTTATCAAAGGTTTTCCTGCACACTCAATTAAAGCAGCTTCAATAGCTGAAGGATTTGTACTATCAATAGAAAGAGGTATTTTTACTACATTTTCTATTCCTCTAATAACTTTTTGCATAAATTCAGGTTCATTAATGCCAGGAACTCCTAGGTTAACATCTAAAAGATGAGCCCCTTCTTTTTCCTCTTGTATCGCTTCCTTTTGAATTAAGGAAAGTTCACTATTTCGGACTGCTTTTTCTAGATCCTTACGGTTGGTTGGATTTATCCTTTCCCCAATAACACAAAATGGCAATCCAGCCCCGATCTCAACAGTCTTTACTCTGCTGGACAATTTCAAGGGAACATTAACATTACGCATAATTGGAGTAACATTATCAAATCGTTTTCTTAAAGCACTAGTAAACTCAGGTGTACTACCACAACAAGTTCCCACAATATTTGCACCAATTTGTACAAACTTCTCAGCAAATTCTGCCATGTGTTCTGCAGTAATGTGAAAAACTGTTTTCCCATTTTTTAATTGAGGTAAACCAGCATTGGGTTCAACCAGAATTGGCAGAGGTATACTTTGAGCATATCTGCCCACTATTTCAAGCATTGGTTCTGGACCAGTAGAACAATTCACTCCAATTGCATCAACTCCCAGAGAAGATAAAACATTTGCAGCTGTTATAGGATCCGTTCCAGTAAAGGTTTTAAATTCATCCTCATAGGTCATAGAAGCAAGTATAGGATAATCAGTTAATTCTTTAATGGCAATAATAGCAGCTTTTATCTCTTTAATATCTGCAAAGGTTTCAAGTAAAAAAAGATCTACTCCACCTTCAGCAAGAGCAGAAGTCTGTTCAGCAAATGTTTGTAAAGCCTCTGAAAAAGTAAATTCACCTAAGGGACTAACCAGTTTACCTGTAGGTCCGATTATTCCAGCAACCTTTACCTTATTACCGCCAACCTTTTTGGCACTCTTAGCAGCCTTATAATTTATTTCTTTAACCCGGTTACCAAAACCAAATTCATTTAACTTTATTCTATTAGCACCAAAAGTATTAGTAGAAAGAATATCTGTTCCTGCCTTAACATATTGTTTGTATAAGGACTCAACCAGTTCACCATGTTCTATATTTGCCATATCAATACAACTTCCAGGAGGCAGTGTAGGTTGAAGCATGGTTCCCATAACACCATCAAGCACTAACACTTTAGATTGTACTCTTTCAAAAAACTCATTCTTATCCATTGAACTCTCCTATTATCAAGGTAACAAACCGGATTCCTCTAATAAGTGTGGTGTTATTTTCTCCCACATTAAGGGCATAAGATGTATACCTTTTATACCAGGAATTTCTCTTAACTCCTGAATAATTTCGCTTGCAATTTTTACTCCCACAGTGTGCTTTTCTTTCTTTCCACCAGCATGTAGCATACGGTTAATAAATTTCTCCGGTATTACTACTCCAGGAACATCTTTTTTCATATACTGTAAAGCTTTCTCTGATTTAACTGGCATTACTCCTGCAAGAATTGCTACTTTATTGTGTAAATCCTGCTCTCTTACCTTTTCCATCCATTCTTTAAAAACACCTATATCAAAAACCGGCTGAGTCTGAATAAATCTAGCACCCGCTTTAATTTTTTTTGCCAGTCGTAAAATCCGCATCTCCATAGGAGGAGCAAAAGGATTTGCTGCTGCTCCAACAAAGAGATCTGGTGGGATTTTAATTATATCGCCAGAAATAAACTTTCCTTGCCTCATTTGATTTACTGCTCTAACCAGCTGTATTGAATCAATATCGAAAACTGGTTTTGCTTCCGGATGATTTCCAAATTTTTGAAAATCACCACTTAAGCATAAAACATTTCTAATACCAAGAGCCGCTGCTCCCAATAAATCACTTTGAATTGCTATACGATTACGATCCCTGCAGGTCATCTGGATAACAGGTTCTAATCCCTCCCCTATTACAATCACTGCAGACGCTATACTAGAAAGTCTCACAATTGCTGTTTGATTATCTGTTATATTAACTGCATCAATATAATTTTTAAAGAATTTCACTTTTTTACGAATTACATTTCCATTTGCACTCTGCGGTGGTCCTAATTCTGCAGTAACAACAAATTTTCCTGATAGAATCTTTTCTTGTAATGTCATTTTCACCTTTCATTTTTTTTAATGAAAAACTTAGGAGGTTCAATACGTTTTGTAAATACATTTAACCAGGCAGAACTCTTCTCAAGATTCCAGTTGTGCATATATTCAATTCTATTTAAAAATGGAAGTCTTCCAAATAACTTTGATCTTTTATAAATAAGATACCAGATACATTTCCTTTCCGGATAAACTTCACAATGTCCATTTTCTCTTGTTCCTCCGCAGGGACCATTTCTTAATCTTTTGGGACATCTTTGGGAACAAACAAAACCTGTATGACTCAATAGACACTCTCCACAGTGTTGACACTTAAATATCGGTACCTTAATTATATCCTCAAAAAACAACATTATTCGGGATAAAATTTTTTCACCTCTTGAACGATCACCCGTATCAGCTTTACACAACTTTATAGCATTTTCAGCCATTTATTCTCCTTCCTAATAACCAAGTATTTATATCTTGTTTTTTAATATATAACAGTGATAATAAAATTTCAAGTAAAATCGAATTTTGAAGACATTGGTTCAATTTTTGCTTATTTTAAAAAAAATAAATGAATGAAAAAACTATTTCATTTTTAAAGAGTTAATTTCATAATGCACTCTTAAGGAATCATTAATGTTAACTAATGAAGATGGATTCACATTTGTTGAACTGATTATGGTCATAGTTATTCTTGCAATACTTTTAACTTCAGTGAGTGCTTATTTCTCAAGTCTTCAAGAACAAATTAATGCTTCAGCCTGTAAAGCAAATCAAATGGGACTTGTTCAGGCCCAAAAATTACATTATACATACTTCTATTTAAATGAAGCTGAAGGTAAATACGCTGAAGAGATAGATGAATTAATTCCATTCATTCAAAGTAATAAAATTCCTGACTGCCCTTCAGGCGGTTCATACTCTATACAAGAAAATAGTGATATAACTTGCTCAATATCACGGCATAAAAGAATAAAATAATATTTATTCCTTAATTGGCAAATATTCTTCCTTTTTTAAAAGAAATACAATTTCAATAAAAACATTCAGTATGTTTCGTATCTTCCCGAGAAATATTTTTTTAAGTCTACTTCTGAATGTATATTTACTATATAAAAATATTATTAACATTTTATTAAGATTGTTTTTTTTAATTTATACAGTCAGAAACTTAGTAAAAGGATGTTTAAAATTTTGATCATCTCTCTGGATTCTCTGTAATACAAAGGCTACATATACTCTCTTAAATCTAATAATAAAGAATAAGCATAAATTGCAAAACTAGCCAGCCAATGTTCGCCTTCATAGTTGCCGCTTAAAATATTCAATGATCCTGATTCAAGGTGTTTAAGTCCTGTTTTAATTAAAGTAATTTTTTTAAAATTTTTATCTGATAGTACAGAAGCAATACCAAACATGCACCAGGCTCGACTTAGATTCAAACCGTCAAGATGAACAATTTTTGGATCTGAACGATCAGATACAGTTGCAGGTTCTAAGATATTTTCTGGTATTTTGAACATAAATTTGTCAAACCATTTTAGAAACTGATCAGCATCAAGAACTCTTCTCATAAGATCAGCTTCTATTAAGCTGGGAGAGAAAAAATCATCACCTCCAGGTTCCCATTCTGCAGGATAGTTTTTATCAAAAAGATAATAATCCTTCGCTTTGTCTTTTAAAAGATTTTCCATCTTTTTATTTTTTGTAATTCTGGCATAATCAAGGGCAAAACTTAATCCAAAAGCAGTATTTGCATGCACACCCCGCCGAATTGGATAGGTTTGTTTGGGGAAAAAATCAAAATATCTCCTCCTAATTAATTTTACGAGAGGTAACAAATTTTCTGCCCATTTTCGTGCTTCAGGATCATCCCAGGTCTCTAATTCAGAGGAAAGTTTTAACAACCAGGCCCAGCCATAGGTTCTTTCAAAAGATTTTCTATTCTCCTGTTTAAAATATACAACTTCTTTAGAAACATTATCAGCCGTTAAATTTTCATCCAATGCAACTCTAATCTCATGAGCATTTGAAATATCAGGAAACATTTTCAAGAGTTTCACCAACATCCAATGACCATGTACGGCAGAATGCCAATCAAAACATCCATAAAAAGCTGGGTGCATTTTTCTGGGAATGTGTATATCCTTAGGATTATTTATCACATGGCCGGGTTTGTATGGATATTCTTTTTTAATGCATTCCAAGGCTAAATTCGATAAATCATATGCAACTTCTCGATTAAGTTGAAAACTTTCAATTTCCTCTTGTACTTTTTGATAATCTGTAGTATACTTTCCGTTGCAGAATAATAATAATAAAGATAAAACATATAACAATCTTGCTTTCATCCTACCTCCTCGCTGGATTATATATATGTATACATGAATTATAAAAAACGTCTGCAGCCTCCATTAATGTTTCAGAAAGAGTCGGATGAGGATGAATAGTATCTGCAATCTGGGAAGCTTTTAATTTGTTTTCAATGCAAACTGCGCCTTCTGAAATTAACTCACCTGCACCTGGACCAGTTAATCCAACTCCTAAAATTATTTCAGTATCAGGATCGATAATCAATTTAGTAACTCCATCCATTCTTCCCAGACTTGAAGCCCTACCTGAAGCACCCCAGGGAAATTTTACCACTTTTATATTTTTTCCATTATCTTTTGCTTGTTCTTCTGTTAAACCACACCAGGCAACCTCAGGATCAGTGAAAAGTACTGCTGGAATTGCTCTGGGATTAAAAGGTCTATTATTTCCAAAGATCGATTCTACAGCAGATTTAGCTTCATGAGTTGCTTTGTGAGCCAACATGACACCACCAACCACATCTCCAATTGCATATATATTTGATTCAGCTGTTTTTCTTTGAGCATCAACCTTAATAAATCCTTTCTCATCTATTGTGACTCCTGTATTCTCCAGACCTACTCCTTTGGAATTTGGAATACGACCAATTGATACAAGCACCTTATCGAAAATCATTGTTTCGATTGTTTCATCTTTACTTTTTAAACTGACTTTTATTTTATCATCAATCTCTTCCATATCAGTAACCATGGTACTAACCATAATTGAGGAAAAGGATTTCCTCGCTGTCATGGAATATGTCCTTACCAGATCTTTATCACATCCAGGAAGAATTTGATCCATCATTTCAACCACAGAAACTTTACTCCCAAGAGCAGTATAGATTGTCCCCATTTCAAGACCGATATATCCACCTCCTATCACCAGAAGGTTATCTGGTATTTCTAAAATTTCGAGTCCTTCTTTTGAATACATGAGAGATGATGAACTAACTGAACTATTTGGTAGAGATGCTGGAGATGAACCAGTTGCTATAATACAATTTTCAAACTCAATTTTTTTCTCCTTAGACCCATCCTTGATGACTACAGACTGCGAATCAAGAAATCTTGCTTCTCCTTGGATATATTCAATATTTCTTTTTTTAGCAAGCTGACCAAGTCCGCTAACCATTTTTTTTACCACCTGATCTTTCCACATCCTGAGTTTATTGAGTTCAATCTCTGGTTTAGAAAAAGTAACTCCAAAGCTTGAGGATTTTTTCGCCTCCTTGATAATTTCGCAAACATGAAGAAGAGTTTTGGTGGGGATACATCCTCGGTATAAACAAACTCCTCCAGGATTTTGCTCTTTATCAATCAAAGTAACATTTAATCCTTTATCTGCTGCAAGAAAGGCTGCAGGATATCCTCCCGGTCCTGCTCCTATAACCACAAGATCTTTTTTAAATTCTACCATAAAAACTCCTTTGTATACATTATAATATTAGTAAACTACTTTTAGTTACTTTACTGTAGAAAAAAATTTAAAGAGGGTAATTGTATATAAAA
This sequence comes from uncultured bacterium, assembly GCA_964442615.1. GTDB lineage: Bacteria > Zhuqueibacterota > QNDG01 > QNDG01 > CAYUAG01 > CAYUAG01. The sequence goes on along the minus strand of CAYUAG010000126.1, from coordinate 1,219 downwards.
TTAATCATGATTAAAATTTATAAGTCCTTACCTGTTTTTCTTAATTTTTTTCATTATATTTGTACGCCCGTTGGGGCTCGAACCCAAAACCTCAGGCTCCGGAGGCCTACGCTCTATCCAATTGAGCTACGGGCGCAAATAATATGATAATTAATATCTTATTAAATTTATAAATATTTTGTTATTATGCAAAATTTTTTTATTTTATAAAACAATATTTTCTATTCAACCATCCTAATAATTTAGGTCTTTAAATATATATTTATTTAAAAAATGGAGATACTAATGAAAAAAACAATCGGTATAATTGGAGGTATGACACCAAAATCCACTATTCTTTTATACAATAACATTATTGACTTATATCAAAAAAAATTTAATGATTACGCCTTCCCTGAAATACTTATTTACAGTGTATCTTTTCAAGACTACCTCAATTGGATGGAATCAGATAACTGGAATGCAATCACAGAAGAACTTATTAAAATTTTACATTCTCTTAATAAAGCCGGAGCGGATTTCTGCATAATAGCAGCTAATACAATCCATAAAGTTTTTGAAAAAATCGAAAATAAATCACCAATTCCAATTTTAAATATTATTGACGCTGTTGCAGAAAAGATCACTAGTTATGGTATAAAGGAAGTTACACTGCTTGGTACTCGTTACACCATGATGGAAAAATTTTATAAATCCAGATTATTAAAATTTGGAATTAAATCTATTGTTCCTGATAAACAAAATATTGATTTGATTGATAATATTATTTTAAAAGAACTAGGAAAAGAAATTATTAATGATGATTCCAGAAAAAAAATTATTAATATTATAGAGAGTTTAAAATCTAAAGGATCTCAAGGAGTAATATTGGGATGTACAGAATTGCCTTTATTGATACATAAAAAAAATACTCCCACAAAAATCTTCGACTCTGTAGAAATACTTTCTTATAAAGCTCTAACTTACTCTCTAAATTAATCCGTTGCTCCTAAAAAAATAATTTCATCCCTTAATAAATATATTTTCTTATAACAAAAATTTTCTTTATGTTTATCATTCATATTAATCATTAGTAGTGTCAAAAATTACATAAAAAAACAAGGTCAAAAAATGAAACTGCAGAAAACACAGATAAAATATTTAATTTCTGGTGTGAAATTTTTTAGAAAGAAATCACTGGATTGAATTTATAAAACTCAGTTGTTAGCCTATATAAAAA
>CAYUAG010000125.1:8564-9304 GCA_964442615.1 uncultured bacterium | reverse complement strand
AAAGCAGCATTATTGTTTTTTTTATTACTTGTATACTCTAAAGTACTGTTTGCTCAAAGTAATCAAGAACTAAATAAAATACGTTCAGAAATTAAAGATCTAGAAAATCAATTAAAGACAAAAAAGAATCAAGAACAATCCTTGCTTGAGAAAATTGAAGATATTAATAGAGCCGTTGGACTGCAAGGTAAACTGATTATCAAACTCAATGAAGAGAAAAGTAGGATTGAGAATGACATTAAGGTTACTGAAAACCAATTAAATAGAGTACAGGAACAATATTTCAGGCTTAAAAAAATTGTTAGAAATAGAATTATCTCTTCGTATAAAAAAGGAAAAGTAGCAGACTGGGCAATTCTTTTTTCTTCTAGATCTTTTAATCAGGCTGTAGTATGGTTGAAATATTTAAAAATAATCATTGACAATGATAAAAGAAATTTGGTTTTATTAAAAAAGAAAGAGGAACAAATTCAGGCATTTAGAGCAGCTTTGAACAGAAAGTTATCAGATAAAGAACACATTATCCAGGAGAAAAATCAGGAGACAGTAGAGTTTACAAGTAGAAAAGAAGATAGAAATAAAATGCTGCAAACTGTTAAACAAGATCAAAGATTTTTGATGAGTAAGATCGAAAAGAAAGAAATGGCTTTCCAAGCAATAAAAGAACGAATTAAAAGAGAAGAATCGAGGCGTAAAGATACCCATGAATATAAAAAATACACAGGGAGAGGTTTTGGTAA
>CAYUAG010000125.1:0-8554 GCA_964442615.1 uncultured bacterium | reverse complement strand
GAAGACTTAATTGGCCTGTAAAGGGAACCATTGTTCAAAACTATGGAGCTAATCGAGGCAGATCAACTGAATCCTGGTATGACAATTTAGGAATAGATATTAAAGGAAGAGGTGGAGAATTAGTTAAAGCGGTTGCAAAAGGCAGGGTTACCTATGTTACCTGGATGAGAGGAATGGGCAACATAGTGTTATTGGATCATGGAGAAGGCTTTTACACAGTTTACGGTTATCTTGATATGGTAATGGTTGATAAAGATAGGGATATTGCAGCTGGGGAAACTATCGGACGTATAGGGTATGAAGATAATTTATATGGTCCTACTCTTCATTTTGAGATTTGGAAGGGTGAAAATCATTATAGTCCTAAAACATGGCTGAGAAAATAAAATGTTCAAAATAGTTGGACATAAGAGAATAAAAGATATTTTCGAATCATCAATTAAAAAAAATCGTCTTGCCCATGCATACCTATTTTATGGTCAATCTGGTATTGGTAAGGATTGTTTAGCAATATCATTGGCAATGGGATTTAATTGTTTGAAAAATGAATTCTGGGGATGTGGAGAATGTAATTCCTGCAAAAAATTTCTTCAATTTCATAATTTTTTTTTCACTTTTATTCAACCTGTTCCTTCCAAACCCAGCAGTATGAATAAAGATAAGTATTATAAAATAATCATGGAGGCCACTATAGAACGAATAAACAATCCATTTCATGAAGTAGAGTTTTCTTCAGTTTTAACTAGATTGCCTCAAATTAGTATTGCAGAAATCCGAACTATAAAGCAAAAACTTAAATTAAAGATAGCTGAGGATAAATATCGAATATTTGTTATATCTAATATACAGCATATGTCTGCAGAAGCTTGTAATAGTCTTCTTAAAATTTTGGAGGAACCTCCTCCGCGCACAATTATTTTTTTAACTACTTCTGTAATTAGTAATATACTTCCTACAATTGTTTCCCGATGTCAACTTATACACTTTGATCCTCTTACTAATGAGGAAATAACAAAAATCCTCATTACTGATTTCAATATTGATGAATCCAGGGCAAAATTTATTGGGAAGATATCAGAAGGTAGTCTCCAGAAAGCTCTACAAGTTGCAGAAGAGGGCTTTGAAGAACTACGTAAAAAGGCATATAGTTTTCTGAAACAATGTTTTGAAAATGATGAATTAAAAAGCTTTAGTTTTGTTGAGGCTTTTATAAAAGAAAATGATAAAGGTGAAATTAAAAAAATACTGCAAACCCTTCAAATTCTTATGAGAGATATACTTCAAATTCAATCGGGCTTAACTGATCAAGTTATAAATATTGATATGAGTACTTCACTTGAAGATTTTGTTGATAAATATCCTACCTTGAATTCAAAAAGCAGTCTTGATTACATTGCAAACAGTGTTGATTTAATAGATAAAAATGTTTATCTTGATTTAATTATTCAAAATTTAAGACAATCATTAGGTGATTGTTTAAAAATAAATTAGATATAGGTTATGGCAAAAATAATAGAAGTTGAATTTAAGGGGGGGAGAAAAGGTCTATATATAAATCCCCAGGAATTTCCTTTCATAGTAGGTGATCTTGCTATTGTGGAAGCTGATAAAGGGGAGGACCTTGGATTAGTGGCAAATATTGGTAAGGTAGTTGACAGTACAGTAAAAGATGAAGACTATTTAAAGATACACCGTAAACCCAATATAAAAAATATCGCCCAGCTCAAAGAGAATCGGGAACGTGAAAAAAAAGCCTTTAAGGATTGTCAAAAGCGTATTGAAAACCATGGACTCGAAATGAAGCTTGTTGATGTTGAATATCAATTTGATCACAAAAAAATAACTTTTTACTTTACATCCGATAAACGGGTGGATTTCAGAGCTTTGGTAAGAGATCTTGCCGGATACTATAAAACCAGAATAGAACTAAGACAAATAGGGGTGAGGGATGAAGCAAAGAGAATCGGGGGTCTGGGAGTATGCGGCTATCCTCTGTGTTGTACTACCTTTCTTAGAGATTTTGATCCTGTGATTACTCAGTATACCAAAGATCAAAATTTAGTTGTCAATCCTGCCAAGTTTACCGGAGCTTGTGGAAGACTAATGTGTTGTTTAAAATATGAGAGAGATCTTTATATTAATATTAAACAAGAATTCCCCAAGCCAGGAGTAAAGATTAAAACAAAGATGGGTACTGGTATTTTAAAAAGTATTGATCCCATAAAAAGTATCGCTACTATTGTCTATAAAAATGAACTTGAAGAGAATATTGATCTGAAAAAATTAAAGGATTTAATCGGGGATAAAAAGAGTAAAAAATCCCGGGATTCTAATAAGAGTGGAAAGGATTTAAAAGGTGGAAAAGGCAAAAAAGGTAAAGAGAATTCTGGTAACTAGTGCACTACCTTATGCAAACGGTCCTCTTCATCTTGGTCATATTGCAGGTGCTTATCTTCCGGCTGATATATATGTGCGTTTTCTAAGATTAAACCATAAAGATGTGATTTATGTTTGCGGTTCTGACGAACATGGTGTTCCCATAACAGTTAAAGCTGAGGTTAAAGGAGTATCCCCTCAGGAAATTGTTGATTACTATCACCAGCTCAATAAAGAAAGTTTCGAAAATCTTGGGATTAGTTTTGATAATTACTCAAGAACCTCTTTGCCGATACATCATGATACAGCTACGGAATTTTTTAATATTCTCTATAAAAAAGGGAAGTTTATTGTAAAAGAGGAAGAGCAATTTTATAGTGAAGAATCTGAACGTTTTCTACCTGACAGATATGTGGAAGGGATCTGTCCTTTTTGTGGGTATGATAAAGCACGAGGAGACCAGTGTGAAAAATGTGGAAAATGGCTTGAAACCGGAGAACTTAAAGAGCCAAAATCAAAGATAGACAATTCTATCCCAGTACTGAAAAGAACAAAACACTGGTATCTCCCTATGGGACAACTTGCTGATTCCTGGAAAAAATGGTTTGAAAAAAACAAATGGAAAGAGAATGTTTATAATTACTGTATGGGATGGTATAAAGAAGGATTGGGAGATCGGCCTATTACCCGTGATCTTAACTGGGGTGTAAAAGTACCTCTTGATGAAGCCAAAGGAAAAGTTCTCTATGTATGGTTTGATGCCCCTATTGGATATATCTCTTCTACTAAAGAATGGGCTGAAAAAGTAGGTAAGCCTGATAAGTGGAAAGATTACTGGTGTAATTCAGATACAAAGCTGGTACATTTCATTGGAAAAGATAACATTGTGTTTCATGCCATACTTTTTCCTATGATGCTTTATGAAGTTGGTGGATTCGTACTGCCGGATGCAATTCCAGCAAATGAATATCTTACTATTGAAGGGAGAAAAATTTCTACAAGTCAAAATTATGCTATATGGCTTAAGGACTATCTGCAAGTTTTCCCTCCAGATCCGCTCAGGTATACTTTAGCTATTAATACACCTGAAACCAAAGACACTGATTTTTCCTGGACTCAATTTCAGAGCCGCAATAATGATGAACTGGCTGATATTATGGGTAATTTTATAAACCGTACCCTTTCTTTCATAAGCCAAAATTGGGATGGAAAAGTACCCTCAAGAAGTGATCTGGATAAAATGGATGAAGCAATGCTTCAGGAGATTAGAGAAAAACACCGGGAGATTACTCAATATCTGGAAAATTTCCAGACCCGTTCCAGCATCAGAACCTTAATGGATTTATGCAGATCTGCAAATAAATATTTCAATGATAAAGCTCCCTGGGAAACTCTAAAATCAAAGATCACTGTATGTGAGACTACCCTGAATATTTGTGTTCACATTACTCGGATTTTATCCACTTTAATGGAACCCTTTATGCCCTTTTCTGCGGCAAAATTGAGAAAGATACTTAATATTCGGAAGATAATCTCCTGGAACGAAGTTATAGATTCTGAATTTCCTCCAGGATTCAAACTAAGGAAGCCTGAAATTCTCTTTACCAAAATTGAGGATGAATTAATCGAAAAAGAAAGAAAAAAACTAAAAGGAGATGAGATAACAATGGATACCGAGAAATTTGAAGAAAGATCTGAATTGATTTCTATAGATTATTTTAATAAAGTAGATCTCAGAACTGCTAAGGTTATAAATGCGGAAAAGGTTGAAAACACAGATAAACTTCTCAAACTTCAGATCCAAGTTGGAACTGAAAAAAGACAACTTGTGGCTGGAATCGCCCAGGAATATACTCCAGAACAGATAACTGGCATGACCATCATTATAGTTACAAATCTAGAACCTGTAAAAATTAGAGGAGTGGAGTCTCAGGGGATGCTTTTAGCAGCGGTTGAGGATGGAAAACCAATTCTTTTAACTACAGATAGAGATGTGAAAACCGGAGTGAAAGTTAGTTAAGGTGAATTAAAATATATAGCGGCATTATCGGAGTGTAGAAGTTAAATCCCCTCCAGGGCTTTCTGAAAAGTCCATATATTACCACATAAAATTAACCTTTTTAGATAGCTCCTCTTATTAAATGGGCGGGAAGGAGGTTTTCCCTCGAGGGGAGATTAAGAAGGGTGTTGATTATGAGTCTGAGAAAACAGTATATCTGATTGAAAAACCACATAGAATTTATCTTGAGCAGATATATTTAGCCAGTTACAAAACGATTTTTTAAAATAATTCTTATTATTAAATCCCTCTAACTCACTTTATAAAAGGGAGAAATTTTAGAATATTATTTTAAATAATCGTATGTTTTTTTGTACATTATTTAGAAATTAATTTTATGGAATTAAAACAAAGTACTCTTAACTGAAATTTGTACTCTAAAACAAGACTAAAATAATGAATGAAATAGATAAAGGTATTGAATTAATTGATACCCATGCTCATCTGAGCATGGAGCATTTTAAGGAAGATCTTCCGGAAGTTATAAAAAGGTCGGCAGCTTCCAATGTGAAGAATATCCTTGATATCGCCACAGATCTAGTCAGCAGCAGAAAAGTAATTCGAAATTGTGAAAACTATGAGATGGTGTTTGGTGCAGTTGGTATACACCCCCATGAATCTGCTCAATATAAAGAGCATGATCTGGTTGAACTTGAAACCCTTCTCACCCATCCCAAAATTGTTGCTTTGGGAGAGATAGGGCTGGATTACCACTATAATTATTCTCCCAGACCCATTCAAAAAAAATTTTTTAAAGAACAACTTTTCCTGGCAGCTCATAAAAATATTCCTGTGATTATCCATATCAGAGAAGCAATCAAAGACGGATTAAAAATTTTGCAGAGTATTAAAAAGATACCCAGGGGAGTTTTTCACTGTTACAGTGGGAGTAAGGAAGAGGTGTTTAAAATCCTGGAAATGGATTTTTATATTTCATTTACCGGAGTAGTTACTTTTAAAAATTTCAGGAAAGAATCTGTGGTATCAGCAGTACCTCTGGATAGACTCCTTTTGGAAACTGATTCACCCTTTATGACCCCTGAACCCCATCGGGGTAAGCGCAACGATCCTTCCTATTTAAAGTATATATTAGCATCCCTTGCAGTTATGCATAATACAAGTGAATCCATCTTGGCTCAAAAAACCACAGCAAATGCTGAGGAGCTGTTTGGATTGTGATGAAAACTACAACCTTTTTAAATTTTGTAAATTATTTTATAACGAGGAATTGTTTTTTGGAGTAAGGGAATTGGTTTAGGGTAATGGTTAGCATAACCGGTTAGATCAAACATTATTTTCCTGGCAATAAATTTTAATTTAATAAAGAAATCCAAACACCTTACAGGTTTTTTAAAGACCTGTCAATTATTGATTCAATTTCCTGAATCAATAAAGTAAGGTTTCAAGTAGATATATTAGTTAGCAGATCTTGAAATGTATGCAGAAAATTTTCAATGTCCTTTTTTTTAATTGTCAAACTGGGGTCGATTCGTAGTACATTCAGACCTGGCCGCTGAGCCAAAATATATCCCTTTCGTATGAGTTCTCTATGTATGTATGTAGTGTAGGACGCTTTGGCATCATCCTTCAGTTCAAGAGCAATTAATAGTCCCCGGGCACGAATTTTATTTATTTTGGCAGTTTGTTCCTTAATTTCTTCCAGACTGTTGATGAGCATGGTCGCAACATCTTTGCTTTTTTCAATTAATCTTTCATCTATTATGATGCGTATTACTTCCCGTGCTATAGCTGCTCCCAGTGGATCATTCTGATGGGATTGGGCATACTTTAACTGCCCCTCTCCTAGTTGATTTATTACATTGGGGGAAATTGCCGTAACACTGACTGGGTAACCATTTCCGATCCCTTTGCCCATGGAAACAATGTCCGGTGAGATATCATAATGCTGGTAGCCGAACCATTTTCCAGTCCGTCCGATTCCAGTTGTAACTTCATTAATCAGAATTAAGCCGTTATCTTCTTTTATTTTAGCAACAATGTTTCTGATTAGTTTTTCAGGAGGAAAGAGGACAAGTCCTGATGAACTGCCTGGCTCAAAAAGGAATCCTCCAATTTTGCTAAAGGGAATTTTAGCCCAATGTTCACATTGCAGGTTACATTTTTGGTTATAGGTACATGCAGTGCAAGCTGCCCAGTCGAAAAGGAACCATTCATCTGCCTGTTTTCTGCTGGCTGATCCGTAGGCTCCGAAATAAGAGTCTGACATAGTCATCAGCATAGGTTTCTCATTGATCATTTGTGCAGTCCGAACTCCGTATTCAACAGCTTCGCTGCCAGAGCATAAAAACACGCATTTCCCTGTTGTGAATCCATGTAAAGCTAGAATCTCCTGAGCAGCCTCTTCCACAATTTCACTGGAGTAATTGAAGCCCGTATGAATGATGCGGGCTGATTGTTCTACTATAATCCGGATTAATCTTGGATGCCCGTGTCCAATAGATGTACACCATACTCCGGATTCCAAGTCAATGTATTTTTTACCGTGGAAGTCGTAGAGATAACAATTCTCTGCTTGGACTATATTTTTTAAGGGCAACTCATAACCTGGATACCAGATTAAATGGTTCATTTATTCATCCTCTTTAATATATGTTTCTGTATAATGTTATTCTTAATGTAAAGCCCCTAAGGTGTTATTTAATTATTTTTTTGTGTACATAATAAAATTTCATAATTCCTGTTACTATTTTCCTGGTGTAAGAAAACATTGATAATTTAAGAAAATCTTCAATATACGTAGAATTAGAGCTTAACTGTTTTTTATTGTTTTTTCCCGAAGTGATAGCTTCATATAGAAATAACCTGGAAAAAATGTAATTAAGCGTTATATAATAATAAACCATTATTAAAATGTCAAATATTTTTATTTTTTTCTAAAAAAGAAATTGTAAATATTTGAGATGATTTATTGTTTATTATGTAATACGGAGGCATCTTAAAAGGCTAAATTTATGTGATAATTATAAATATACAATTTCCATAAGTTGTTGTTCATTAAGGAGATGTCGGATCAGCTTCCAGAATGACATTGAGATTGTTGGGATTTTTAAGACATAGCCTGTTGATTTCCTACTCACTCTTAAAAATCATATTCAATATCTTTTCGCTCTGATCTATGGAGGAAAAGTATCCGTTATTTGAAGTGATGAACATAATAACCTTATCATCAGGATAGATATACATATCGTTTTGGATATAAGGATTACCGCCGTTATGGGTGATCACATCTGTACCTCGGCTCGACTTCATTCTCACCCATCCATAAGCGTAATAACTCTGTGCCTCCGGTTCTTCGGCCACATAAGGTGATAAATAATTCTTCTTTTCTGTCTGGCTGAAAACATTATCTCCTAAAATTGCCTTTCCCCATTTATACATATCATCAATTGTCGATAGTATTCCACCGTTACATTTCAAATGCCATCCCGGACCATTTTCCCCCCATAGATGTTCAGTTGGTTTCCCCCATTTTTTATCACCCCTGTAACCAATCACAATATTGTCTTCTTTCCAATCAGGCAATACATAACCGGTATGCTTCATGCTTGCCGGCAAAAACAGATTTTCCCGTAAAAAGTATTCATAGCTTTGTCCGGTAACGCTTTCACTGATTGCCCCCAGCATACTGTAACCGACATTGGAGTAACTGTATTTTTTACCTGGGGTAAATTTCAGTTTGGTATTCATTGCTTGTTGGATAAAATCATCTCTTGATATCTTTTCATAGTCATCACCTATAGCACCGGGAAAACCAGCAGTATGAGTCAGTAAATTATGTATGGTTATATTTTTTTTATCTTCCGGGACATTGTTAAAATATTCTGTAATGGGATCATCAAATGAAATTTTACCCATTGATTCCAGCTTTACTATGGCAGCTCCGGTAAACTGCTTGGTAATAGATCCGATGGTAAATACTGTGTTGCGGTCAAATATTTTTTTATTTTCCCTGTCGGCATATCCATATCCCTTTGCCAGAATTACTTCACCCTCTTTTGCAACAATTAAACCTCCGGAATATCCAATTGATTCAATTTCAGTCATATAATTATCAATTTTCTCAGCAAGATTTCCCTTAACTATAGAGTTATCCCGGGC
>CAYUAG010000124.1:8968-9413 GCA_964442615.1 uncultured bacterium | reverse complement strand
TTTCAAATTTATTTGAGAGTAAAGCTCCATCTGAAATGACAAAACAGCTGTTTGATGATTCTGCGAAGAGATTAAAAAAATCAAATTATGAGGTTTATCAAACACCCTTTGGTTATTTTCTCGATCTGTATATTAAAGCTCCCGGGACTCCTTTGGCTAGATTATTCAAAGATATATAATTATGTTGTATTATTCATACAAAAGAGACAACGGTAAGGAAGGTTGAAATGATTGAAATAAAAAAATGTGCAGAAATTTTTTGATAACAATAAAAACAATTCCGTGTTTTTCGTATACTTCGTAGGAAATGCTTTTTAAAGCGGACGCATGAATAAAATATAAAGCTACTTTTAAAAGGCATTTCCTGGGGAATATACGTCTGCCTGCTGAAGGCAGTAAATAAACTAAAGAAGTTTTATTGTGTAGGTAGATAATCCCTAGAAAT
>CAYUAG010000124.1:0-8958 GCA_964442615.1 uncultured bacterium | reverse complement strand
ATAGGTGTTCAGATAAGTTGATTGATAAAGCAGTAGAAATAATTAAAAATGCAACAAGAGTAACAGGGTTTACTGGCGCGGGTATTTCTGTTGAGAGTGGAATCCCTCCTTTTCGCGGGGAAAATGGATTATGGAGTAAATATAATCCTGTTTTTCTTGATATTGGATATTTTAAAACATATCCTCTACAATCCTGGAAATTGATAAAGGAAATATTTTTTGATTTTTTTGGAGAGGCAGAGCCTAATCGTGCTCATATAGGTTTGGCAGAGATGGAGAAAAAGGGTTATCTAAATGTTATAATCACACAGAATATTGATAACCTGCATCAGAAAGGGGGTAGTAAGGAAGTTTATGAAATCCATGGGAATTCCAGAAATTTAATATGTATTAATTGTGGGAATAAAGTTTCAGTCAATGATAAATATCTGAATAACCTGCCTCCTAAATGTGAAGAATGCGGTGGGCTATTAAAGCCTGACTTTATATTTTTTAGTGAGCCCTTATATGAACCGGACAGAACTCAATCTTTCAGAGAAACAGAAATCTCTGATGTTTTTTTGGTAATCGGAACTACTGGAGAGATTATGCCAGCTTCACAAATACCGTTTGTAGCGAAAAGTAAGGGTGTTTCAATTATTGAAATAAATATTAAGAAATCAAATTATACTGATAATATTACAGATGTTTTTATAAAAGGGAAAGCAACAGAAGTGGTTGAAGAGTTAGTGGAAAAATTGCAAAATTAGTGAAAAAAATACTTGACAAGAAGAGGTTTTTTTATTATCTTAGTTATGAGCATATGCTCATAACTAAGATCACTAATTGAGCGAGGTGATTGCAGAATAGTAAAGATAGAGTTGAAAAAATGTGTAGAAAACCATTGAGTTAAAAATTAAAAAAACAAGAGAGAGCCTATGCCGAGACCCAAAAAGAATAGATGGATAAGAAATAAACCAGGTATCGTATATTTTAAACCTCAGGGGGTACCCTTACCCATGTTAGAGCATGTATACTTGGGAATTGACGAACTGGAAGCAGTGAGACTTGCCGATTTAGAGGGTCTAAGTCATGAGGAGGGAGCAGAACAGATGAATATATCCAGAGCTACTTTTGGAAGAGTTGTATCTTTAGCTAGAAACAAAATAGCAGATGCATTGATAAATGGAAAAGCAATACAAATTCAGGGGGGTAACGTAATGTTTCATCCTCAAATGGGTACATTTGGAAGAGGACGGGGACGTCATAGAGGTGGTAGAGGAGCATATTGATTAAAAATAATGTGAAGGAAAGAAATTTTTAAATAAAAAAAATGGAGGTGAATTATGCCAAGAGGTGATGGAACAGGACCTGGAGGTATGGGTCCCATGACAGGAAGAGGGGCCGGTTTTTGTGCCGGTTATGACAGGCCAGGATTTTTAAATCCTATAGGCGGAAGACTAGGCGGAGGTTTTGGATGGGCTAGAGGGGGTTTACCAGTTAATTATGGAGGTTGGGGTGGATATCAACCACAGTATGGAGGTGGATATATACCGCAATATACACCTTTCAGGACAGGGATGTATTCTAATGTAGGTTTTGGTGGTAGAGGATGGGGACGAGGTAGAGGTGGCATTAGAGGACCTAGATGGTAAAAAAATAATTAAAATTTAATCATAAAAAATGGAGGTGAATCATGCCAAGAGGTGATGGAACAGGACCTGCAGGTATGGGTCCAATGACAGGAAGAGCAGCCGGTTTTTGTGCCGGTTATGACAGACCGGGATTTACGAATCCTATAGGCGGAAGACTTGGTGGAGGTTTTGGATGGGGTAGAGGAAGAGGAATGGGATTTGGAAGAGGAATGGGTCGCTGGGATTATCCAGCAGCTGTTCCCTATGGCGCTCCACTTTATCCTTCTACTCAATATGGGTATACTTCTGAACAGGAACGAGATATTCTTCAAAATCAGGCAAAAGCTCTTCAAAATGAGTTAGAACATATTCAGACCCGAATTTCAGAACTTGAAACAGAGTCTAAAGAGAAGAAGAAATAACCAGACAGGGGGCTGTCTCAAAAGACTAAAATTGTTGAAACCACAGAGGTCACAGAGAAATATATTGAAAATACAAAGTAATTATAAACAGAGGTTTATTTTTTGTGCTATATTTCGTTATACTGTGACTTCTGTGATTATTTCCTTCATTTATGACACTCCCTCAAATATCGGAATAATTAATGAGACCGTTCTAAAAAATCCACAAAAGACACGAATTTCACGAAATATAAAAATATAAGTTCAATAAAAACATTTAGTGTATTTTGTGGGAGATGTCTTTTTAGACCGAACTCATTTAATAAATTAATGTTCAAAAAATATACGGATTGAATTAGAACAGAATACAATATTATTAAATGGTTTGATGATTGAAAAATTGAAATAATTTTAAAAAATGAAAAATAGTAATATTTTTTTCAATAATAAGCTGTATCGATTGCTTAAAGAGTAAAAAGTAAATCATTGTAAAGGAAAAAATGTATGGCACATAAAATTAGTGATGAATGTATCAGTTGTGGCGCTTGTGTGGATGAGTGTCCGGTAGAGGCAATCAGTGAAGGTGAAGATAAGTATGAAATAGATCCTGAATTATGCACAGACTGTGGTGCATGTGTTGAGGTTTGCCCGGTAGATGCAATTAGTGAGGGATAGACATATTAAAAAATTATAAAAAATAATTATATAATTTAATTTTTTTTTAAATCAAAAATTTATTTTCATTAGAGGGGTAAATTATAAGTGATGAATTTGGTATCTTAGCATTAAAGGAGTAATGAATGCCAACCTATGAATATGAATGTGAATCCTGTGGATTCAGATTTACAAAATTTCAAAAAATGAATGATAAACCTGAGAAGTTGTGTCCAAAATGTAATAACTCTGTACACCGGATCATTTCCGGAGGAGTGGGAGTTATATTTAAAGGTTCTGGTTTTTATGAAACTGATTATAAAAAAGCAAGTAATAGTAAAGGTTCATGCTGTGGAGAGAATAATCCCTGCAGTAATCCAAAGAGATGCTGTAAAAAGTAATGTAGAATGTAGTTAAAAGTAAAGGAGGCATATTATGCCAAGAGGAGACGGTACAGGACCCAGTGGTCAGGGTCCAGGTACAGGAAGAGGAATGGGCGGTAGAGGAGGTAGCGGTGGAGGTAGGGGACAAATGGGCGGAACCAAAGCTGGGGCAGGTCCAGGTGGAGATTGTGTATGTCCACAATGTGGAGCAAAAAGTAAACATACCCGTGGTCAAGCCTGCTTTAATATAAGTTGTCCTAATTGCGGAACTAAGATGGTAAGGGGATAATTTCAAATAATTGTTTATAGAGTCCATCTAGAATAAAATGAGAAAATTGAGGTTATTGAGAGAATGGAAAGAATAAAAATTTCTTTACTCTTGGATTTTTTATGATTATCTTTGTTCTTGATGTATAGTGAAAAATGTGAAACATTAGAACTCAATTATCTGGAGATTGTCTAAAAAGTTCCGAAAATTAGTATATCAATCCGGACACTACTCCGGATTATTAATAAAATAATGCATTGAGATTCTTGCTTTCGCAGGAATGATAGTATTGAAGTTTTTTTTAGACAGACTTAAATGGAATGAATTTAAAAGTTAGAGTAATGTTAAATAATTCTAATCAATGGAATTATTTGATAATAAAAAAATTTTTCATACTAGGCTTAGTTAATAATAAGGAGAGAAAATATGAAAATTGCAATTACATCCCAAGGTAAAGATCTTAATGCAGAAGTAGATCCCAGGTTTGGTAGGTGTGAGTATTTTATTATTTATGATACAGAAAAGGATGAATTTGAGGCTGTAGATAATACAAATGCAGGAATGCTGGGAGGGGTTGGCCCCCAATCTGCTCAAACAATTTCAGAAAAGGGAGCAAAAGCAGTTCTAACCGGTAATGTGGGCCCCAATGCTTACCAAACTTTAGCTGCGGCAAATATTGAAGTGTATGCAGGAGTTTCAGGAAAAGTTTCTGATGCTATTGATAGTTTTAAAAAGGGCACTATCCAACCATATACTGCTCCTTCAGTGCAATCTCATTTTGGAATGGGAAAAGCCAGACCAGACACAACACAATCAAGCAGTAAAAAAAAAATAGCAGTAGCAGCAGAAGATGATGGTGGTATAAAGGCTAATGTTAGTGCTCATTTTGGAAGATGTCCATATTATACCATTGTTGAGATTGAAAATGATTTAATAACCTTGAACTATACAGTAGAGAATCCTTTTTATAACACTCATGGTTCTCTTGGTCAGGTTCCTGAATTTATCCGGAGTCAGAATGCAGATGTAATTATAGCTGGCGGTATGGGGCAGAGAGCAGTAGGATTTTTCGATCAATTTGGTATAGAGGCTGTAACCGGAGCCTCAGGAAAAGTTGAGGCAGTAGTATCAGCTTATTTAAAAGGATCATTAAAAGGAACATCTCCTTGTACACATTAGTTTATTAATGAAGTAATTCTACAGCCACTAAGACTCAAAGCTTGATGCCTTTGTGGCTTATATAGAAATAAAATAAAAAAAGGAATGTATAGCTATGAATCAGAATATGGATAGAAGTAAACAGATTGAGGAACAAAATAGTCGTATAGATGAAAGATTAAAAATAATTAAATATAGAATAGCTGTATTCAGCGGTAAAGGTGGTGTTGGAAAAACTACGGTAGCAGTAAATCTTTCTTACGCTCTTTTAAAAAAGGATAAAAAGGTGGGATTACTGGATTCAGATATTACAGGCCCCAATGTACCTAAAATGGTTGGTGCTGATACTCTTCCAGGAGTAGATGAAAGTACCAGACAAATTACACCTCAGGTGAAAAATGATCTGCAGATAATCTCAATTGCTCCCATGGTACCCAGTGAATCACCGGTGATATGGCGTGGTCCTTTGCGATCTGGGGCAATATCCCAGTTTCTTGCTGATGTTGTCTGGGGGGAATTAGATTATCTTATTGCTGATCTTCCTCCTGGAACCGGTGATGAAGTCCTGACTATAGGGCAGAAGATGAAACCTCATATGGCCATAGTTGTAACAACTCCTCAGGAGATATCTCTCCTTGATTGCAGAAGAGCGGTTAATATGGCCAGAAAAATGAATATTGAAAAGATCGGTGTAGTGGAAAATATGTCAGGGTTGATCTGTCCTCACTGTAAAAAAGTAATAGATGTTTTTGATTCAGGAGGAGGAGAAAACATGGCAAAAGAAATGAAAGCTGAATTCCTGGGCAGAATTCCAATGGAAGTAGAGACAAGAATTAGTTGTGATGAAGGAAAACCTGTGGTATTGGATGCTCCTCAGAGTAAAACAGCAGAAGCTTTCAATACTATTGCTGATAATGTTGTAAATTTATTGGAGTGATAGTTGGAATGAACGATTTTTAGTCATCAGTACATAAGATTATTAGAAGATAGAGGATGGAAATCGGAGACGGATATGTAAAGTAATTGAGAATTGAGAATTATGAATGGAGAATTAAGAATTAAAAAAAGGAAGAAGGAAAAAAGGAAGAAAGAAGATGGAAGATTAGAATTTTTTACCCAACTTCTAAAAGCTGATCTTTAGTGCCTTCATGGTTATAATTCAGGTTAACAAACAAGCAAGAAAATTGGAATAGATTAATTCTAAAAAAATGAAAGGCAACCATGAATATTCAATATGAGTGTATACCTTGCTCAATTAATAATTATATTAGATTAATAAAATCCAATATGATTCCTGAAAATTTGCAGGAGGAGATTCTGCGCAAGTTTCTTGATTTTTTTTCCCACGTAGATTATGAGCAGTCTCCCGTTGCATTAGGACGAGAACTTCACCGTTTATTGCGGAGGTATTTACAGGATCCGGATCCTTACCGCGAGATCAAATTAGAATACAACCGCAGGATGATGGATAAATATGATGACTTTAAAAAGCTCATTAATAATTCTTCTGATCCCTTTAATACTGCAGTGCGTTTGGCTATTGCAGGTAATGTTATAGATTTCGGGTCTTATCACCGACTTGATGTAATGGAAACAGTTGATCGCATCCTAAAGGCTGAACTGGCGAGAGATGATTCTCAGAAATTAAAGCAGGAGATTGCTTGTGCAGAGAATGTACTTTATTTAGGTGATAATGCGGGTGAAATTGTTTTTGATAAATTATTAATTGAGACTATAAACCATCCCAATGTTTTTTTTGCAGTTAGAGGAGCACCTATTATTAATGATGTTACTGAAAAAGACACTGAAATGACCGGGATTGATGAATATGCAAAGATAATTTCCAGCGGGGATGATGCACCAGGGATTCTTTTAGAGTCATGCTCGCCAGAGTTTAAAAAAATGTTTCAGAATGCAGATGTCATTATATCCAAAGGTCAAGGGAATTTAGAAGGTTTAATCGATGTTGATCACAATATTTTTTATTTATTAACTGTGAAATGTAGATTAGTTGCTGAACACCTGGGTGTTAATGAAAAGGAGTTTGTGGTTTTTGGTAAATCCTGTTTTGATAAAAAAGCTAAGAAAGTATCTTTATCAGCTGATGAGGCAGCTTCACCATGATTTTCGGACCAGTACCTTCAAGGCGTCTTGGTCGCAGTCTTGGTATAAATAATATTCCCCCTAAAAATTGTTCTTATAGCTGTATTTATTGCCAGATTGGACGTACAAAAAAAATTAGAATCGAGCGTGAGAATTTTTATAATAGTGATGATATTTTCAAACAGGTAGAAGATAAGATTAAATTGACTCATAAACAGGGAGAAAAGATTGACTATCTTACTTTGGTTCCAGATGGAGAACCAACCCTGGATGTTCATCTGGGTGATACCCTTGAGAGGTTAAAACAGTTTGATATAAAAATAGCAGTAATTACCAACAGTTCTCTGATGTGGAGAGAGGATGTAAGAAAAGATTTACTCCAGGCTGACTGGGTATCAGTAAAAATTGACTCGGTTTTGGAAGATGAGTGGCGCAGCATTAATCGTCCTGAGAAATCACTAAACATTCATGATATTCTGGAGGGAATAAGTGAATTCTCAGATTTGTATCAGGGCAGACTGGTCACAGAGACAATGCTTGTCCGGGAAATAAATGATGATCCGGAAAATATTCAGAAAACTGCTGATTTTATGGGGCAGCTTTCTCCCTCTACTTCTTATATTTCAATACCCATCAGACCTCCTGCTGAGAACTGGGTGAAGCAGCCCTATGAAAAAATACTGAATAGAACATATCAGATTTTCAGTCAGAAAGTAAACAATACAGAACTGCTGATCGGTTATGAAGGTAATGCATTTTCCTCTACCGGAAATATTGAAAAGGATCTTTTAAGTATAACAGCAGTACATCCTATGCGTAAAGATGCAGTGGTAAAATTTCTAAAAAAAACAAATGCAAACTGGAATGTTGTTATTAAGTTAATTAAAAAAGGAATTATTATAGAAACAAAATATAAGGGGAGGATTTTTTACAGCAGAAAATTGGTGGATCCGTTTACTAAAAATCCTTTGGGTATAAGAATGGAATAATAATAAGGAGATATATTCATGAAACCAAAGCAGAAATCAAAGTTAAATTTTATTATTGATGTTTTAATGTTTATAGTAATGATGGCCATTGGCGGGATCGGACTTCTCATAAAATTTGTTTTAGTGCCGGGGAGTAAAATATGGGAAATTTACGGAGAGAATGTCGATCTTTTTCTCTGGGGATGGGACAGGCATCAGTGGGGATCTGTTCACCTAATTTTGGGATATATTTTACTTGGTCTGTTAGTCCTGCACATTGTTTTTCACTGGAAACAAATTATTGTAATGTTCAAATCTCTCATTACCAATAAATCATTACGGATAGTTCTAACCTTCTTATTTGTAATAGTGAGCATCTTGTTTTTTGTTTTTGCCTTTATTCTGGATTTTGAGAAAGTTTCCCTCAAGAGAGGAGAAGGAAGGCACAGATTAGAACATGCCCGTCCGGAAAAGTTTGAGAGTTCCTCTGTCAGCAAAGAGGAAGATGTGTCAAATATTTCTGCAGTCAAGAGCAGTCATGAAGAAAGTAATACTCACTCGAAAAGTTCAGTTCAGGTGAATGGCAGCATGACATTGAAAGAGGTCGAAAATGATTATAATGTGCCGGCTGATTCAATAAAAAAATTTCTTGGAATTCCCTTGAGAATATCCGATTATGAAAATTTGGGTAGGCTGAGAAAAAGATATGGTTTTCATATGAGTGATGTAGAACGGTTTATTGAAAAATATCATCAAATGAATAAGTAAAACTATTCTATATGGAGAAATTAAGCTGACCAGAAATCACATAATAATGAAGATGCTATGAAAAAATGGGAAAAAGAAGAAGGGATAATATTTTTAAAGAAAGTTGGGATCAGACAGGGCCAAACTGTTTTAGATTTTGGCTGTGGTAGTGGTAATTACACTATCCTTGCTGCAAAAATAGTTGGTCATAAAGGGAAAATATATGCTTTAGATAAAAATTCAGAAAAGTTAGATAAATTAAAAGAAAGACTTCAAAAGGAAGGTCTGGACAATGTAAAGACAGTAAAAAAATTAGAAAGTGTTACTATTGGTCTTAAAGAAAATTCAATAGATACTGTTTTGATGTATGACGTAATCCACCTCGTTGGCAAAAATGATAGTAGCAAAAAGGTAGATAGAGAAAAATTATATAAAGAGGCTTATAAGATAACTAAAAAGTATGGCTTAATTTCAGTGTATCCAACACATCTTGAAACCCATACAGATGTTAGCAGCATTGAGGAAATAAAAAAAGAAATTTTAAATAGTGGTTTTATATTGGAAAAAGAATTTCAAGCAAAATTAATCCATGATGATAGTATAGAAATCGGAACAATCCTGAACTTCAGAAAATGAAAACTGAAATAGAAAAATGGGAAAGAG
>CAYUAG010000123.1:0-9453 GCA_964442615.1 uncultured bacterium | reverse complement strand
CATACTCCTTTTTTTTTAAATTCTTTCTTATAACCTATTTTGCAGAACTCTATAATGAATAATGACCGTGTTCCATACTTGCCAGGTACTGCAGAATTTCCTGAGCACCACGATCATTCACTTTCTGAGAGAGAGCATCATAGAATTCTTCAGATTTTTTTTCAGCATCAATTGCAATCTCCAGTAAATCAAGAACAGTTTCTGTTCCTTGCAAAGCTAGGGTAAGCCTGGGGGCAATAGATTTTTCCGGCAAGGCTGGTTCTTCATCAGTAAACATTTTTTCATAAAGTTTTGATATTATTTGCTTGTGCTTATCCTCTTCACTAATTAAAAAGTTGAGCTTTTCTTTGATAACAAAGTTAGAGACCATAGACTTAAGCTTTTTGTATACTTCAGCTGCTTCAACTTCAGATTTTATTGCCGTTGCTAAGGCCTCCTCAATACCCATAGAAGAAATATCCATATCCATTTTCCCTCCATTATTATATAATGAATGTTATTGATATTGCAGGATTTGGTTTTCCTGTATCAACTTGATTACTTTTCACTATTTTTATCCTGAATAATTCATAGCTACCAAGACTCAAAGACACTAAATATACTGAAAATCGGAATTAATTATGTTTGATAATTAATAAAATTATAAAATAATCTTAACAATAAAATTTTTTCTATTAATTTATTTCTTTGTGACTTAGTGCCTTTGTAAAAATTAATTATGAATAACCAAGGTTAAATATAATGTAATTTTTTTCGGTTAGAGCTCCAGGCAGTTTCTCTTGTTTGATTATATTTGGATTATTCTTTAAGCTCTTTTAGTGTTTGTAATACTTCTTCAACATGTCCATTCACTCTGACTTTTTCCCAGGCCTGGATTATAGTTCTTTTCGGATCAATAATATAGGTACTCCGCTGAACTCCATAGTACTCTCGGCCGTACATTTTTTTCAAAACCCAGGCTCCATATTTTTCAATTGTGTTATGGTCGGGATCACTTAACAGGGTTATTGTGAGATTATTTTTGTCCCGAAAATTACAGTGGCTTTTTTGAGAATCAGGACTCACACCAATTATTTCTGTACCCAACGAATTAAAATCTTTTTTATGTCTTGTAAAATCAACTGCTTCCAGGGTACAGCCAGAAGTGTTATCTTTGGGATAAAAATAGAGAACTACCCACTTGCCCTGAAATTTAGAGAGACAGACATCTTGACCCTCTGTATTTTTCAGACAAAAATCAGGTGCTTTTTTTCCTGTTTTCATAATATATGTTCCTTTTATAGTGAAATGGATAATAAAGTTCCATTTATTTATTCATCAAAATTCTCAAAAAAATTATAAAAATTTATATTATTTTTTATATTAATTTTATGAGTAATATAATACTCTTCAAACACTTTAGAGCAGAGTAAATTTAATGCTTTTTTATCAAACTAATCTATTAAAATTGTTTTGGTTCACTCAATTCTCACCAAATCTTCATTCAAAATCTTATCCAGTATTTCCAGAAACATATCTGCATCCGACTGATTAAATATAATTGGAGGTTTAATTTTTAAAACATTGTTATGCAATCCATCAGAACCAATTAAAATTCCATTATCCTTCATTCTCTCCACAATATAGGCAGCCTGAAAAGGGGCTTGTTTTCTGGTTTCTCTGTCTAAAACCAGCTCAACTCCCAAAAAAAGTCCTAAACCTCTTACATCTCCTATAAGGGGATACTTCGTTTGCAGTTCACAAAGCCCCTTTTTCAATGTATCACCTACCTGCAAAGCGTTCTCTGCCAGCTTTTCCTCTTCAATAACCTTAAGTACTGCCATTCCTATGGCACAGGATACTGGATTACCACCATAAGTATTAAAATACTCCATACCGTTATCAAAGGATCGGGCGATCTCAGGGGAGGTGATAACTGCTGCCAGGGGATGCCCGTTTCCTATTGGTTTGCCTAAGGTTATAATATCCGGAACAACCTTCTGAGTTTTAAATCCCCAGAATTGAGGGCCTACTCTTCCAAATCCTATTTGAACCTCATCCGCTATACATACACCTCCAGCTTCCCGAACATATTTATAGGTGAATTTAAGGAAATCGTCAGGCATAACAATCTGTCCACCGCAACCCATAAGCGGTTCACAGATAAAAGCAGCTATATCTCTGTTTTGATTTTGAATTTCAGAAATAGCCTTTCTGATATGCTCAGCATACTTCTTTCCAGCAGCTGGATCATCATACCTATACGGCCCTTGATAAAGATCGGGCATTATTACTTTTTTCGTATGCATGGATTCACCCCTGCCCCCAGGTCCATCAAACTTATAGGGGCTTATTTCAATCAAAGAACTCAAATTACCGTGATAAGCGCCATCTAATACAATTATATCTTTTTTATTAGTATGAGCATAGGCCATGCGCAAAGCAAGATCGTTGGCTTCACTGCCGGAATTTACAAGATAACAGACCCTTAAAGGATCAGGCATGGTAGAACAAAGACGCTGACAATATTCAACAATATTTTTATGTAAATAACGGGTATTGGTATTCAACACTGCCATCTGTTTTTGACCTGCTTCCACTACTTTGGGATTACTATGACCTACATGAGGTACATTATTTCTAACATCAAGATAAATCCTTCCTTTATCATCATAAAGGTGCTGCATAAATCCTCTGACAATTGTAAGGGGTTTTTTATAAGAAAGACTGAGAGATGGGCCCAGATAGGTTTCTCTTAATTGTACGATGTTCTCAGTATTTATCAAGCTATCTGATTTATATTCCGGAATTTCTACCATTAAACCAGGATCCGGACATATGCTTAACCAGATATCTTTTTCACTGTATTTTGCCACTCCCGGAAAATCTCCCTTATAATCAAATATATCAGTAATTATCTGAAAATGAAGATGAGGAGGCCAACCCCCATTAATCCTCATCTCTCCTATAAAAGCAAATTTTTCTCCTGCCTTAATTTTTTTCCCTTTATAGAGACCGTGTAGGGAGTTTTCACTTAAATGTCCATAAAGAGAGTAAAAAATAATATCATCTTCAGGTTTATGCTGGAGTATAATAGTTGGCCCATAATCAAGGGAATTATGGTTAAAACGAAAACTATGGACCACACCCTCAAGAGGAGAAAAAATAGCTGTACCAGGGGGAGCAAAAATATCAAGCCCTATATGGAGTGTTCTCCCTTCCTCTAACTGATTCTCCGATTTAAAAATTGGGCTGGAATAACAAAGCCGTACCTCATTATATTTACCCAAACCGTATTTACAATGGCGCTTCTCAAGCAGTTTGAACAGATAATCAGAAAATTTTGAAACATCAGAAATTTTATTTGGATTTTCAATTATAGTACTACCTATACTTAAATCAAAAACATGAGAATTTTCCCTATCTATTGCAGGTTTAGCTATTGATCTGATGGTTCCCTTATTATCTTTTAACCAGGTTATTATTTTTTTTGTATCAGGACAGGGAGGTTTGCCGCAGGCGTTTCTGAATTTATAAAGAGCTAAATGTGGATGAACTTTATCAAGTTTTTCCATTAGATTCCAAGCAGGATAAGAAGATATCTGTAGATATTCATTATCAGGATTTTTTTCAGCATTAAAGGAAGATATGGATACACTTATACAGAGTCTCATACAAATCATAGGGAATAGTACCCTAAGTTCATTCTCTGTTAAGGGAAGTAGGGAATTATAACCTGCTATAATCTGAGAAGCAATCATAAGAGGATTTTCTTTTTCAAGCATAGCATAGGTACAAACTATGGCAAGCTCACAAATTGTATAGGTTTTTACCATATCTCCAAAATCCACAATCCCATTTATATCTCTGTTCCCAAATGATTCTTGACCTTTATCAGGAAAAGATACAAGTATATTATAATCATTGCCGTCATGGTGAATTACACTTCTCTTTAAAATTGAAAGTAGTGGATCGGTATTTCTTTTATAAAGTGATAAAAATTTTTTAACCATCTGCTGGTTTTTACTATTTTTAATATATTTTTGGTGTTGTTTCACCGCCTCCAGACCGTATTTCATGTCCCAGATTATTTTTCTTTCTGATTCAGGATGAGAAAAATCTGATAATGTTTTAACAATTTTTGCCATAAATTCACCTAACTTATACAGCAAGACAGGTGAATGAGGATTAACCTTAGCAAAAGGAGTTCCCGGAATAAATGATAATAAGCGAATAAAATAGGGATGCTTGTTCTCATCATATACTATACCGATTTTTTCCCCTTGTTTGGTTGGGTATACTTTTGGACAGAGGTTTTCTTTACTTTTTTTATGAATATGTTCCATGGCACAATTTTGAAAATCAAGTACTGATCTTTTCTCCTCTGCATTTGCAATTTTTAAAATATAGCAGTTATTAGAATTATCCTTTAAAAGAAAATTCTTATCACGTTCACCAGGTAATTTTTCTGCAGAAGTATTTATATTAAAAATCTGCTTTGAAAATGTTACAACCTCATGTTCAGAAAAGGGTGGTATTTTATTATCATAAGCTATCATACCTGTAATTTGCTATCTCCTTTACTAAAATTTCCAGACATTAGCTATATTTTTATTTAGTCTTATCACATTCAAGTGAGGCATAGGCACTGTGATTATGGATTGATTCAAAATTTTCAGATGAAACATTATACCACTCAATGCGGGAATCATGGTTCAATTTTTCTGCCACGGCCCTGACCATATCCTCCACAAACTTTGGATTTTCATAAGCAAATTCAGTTACATACTTCTCGTCTCTTCGTTTTAGTAAAGCATATAATGGACTGGAAGCAGATTCTTCTGCAATCTCTATCAACTCTTCTATCCAAACAAATTTATGGAATCGGGCTTTAATTGTAATGATTGATCTTTGATTATGCGCACCAAATTCCGAAATCTCTTTAGAACAGGGACAAAGAGAGGTTACCGGGATTTCAACTCCCAGAATAAAATCTTTTTTCTTTTTCAACTTTCCAATATAGGAACAATTATATTTCATCATACTGACCGCACCACTTACAGGTGCCTTCTTTTCAATGAAATAGGGAAACCTTATCTCCATATGAGCTTCCTGAGCATTCAGTTTTTTTTTCATTTTATTTAAAATCTTACCTACTGTGTCAATATGAATTTCCCTATGATATTCATTAAGTATCTCAATAAAACGGCTCATATGGGTTCCACGAAACTTATGAGGAAGGTTAACATACATGTTTATGGAACCGATGGTATACTGTACCTTTTTTGTTCTATCTCGAACTGTTATAGGATAACTGAGATTTTTAACCCCTACTTTATCAATTGTAATTCCACTTATAGAAGGTTGGTTTTGAATATCATACATTTATTTATCTCCACTTAATTAAAATCAAAAATATTTATAATATTCCTTATATATGTATACTATAAAAAATAATAAGGGAAATCAAATAAAAAATTTAAAAACTCTATCCATTTCAATAAAAAAATTACCTAATTAAACATATTATAATAATTTAGCAAACTATAATATAAATCAAGTGATTTAAGCCCTTGCATATGCTCAATATGAGTTTTAAAATAAAAATTATACATCTTTCGAATTTCTGCAATCTGATATGAATTAGGGCGTAGATTAGCAGCACTATCAATCGATTCCTTTTGAAGAAAATAAAGAATCTCCAATGTTTCTGCTGATATTCTCAACCCTCCATAATTTTTACTGCATTCACGACATAATAATCCTCCACTATCAGGTTGAAACAAACCACCATCAAAACCAAGGGATTTCTTACATGTTAGACATAAATTCCAGTTTGCCTTATATCCCATAATATCTATAAGGTGTTCTTCAAAATACCAGAAAAAACCTTCAATAAATTTTTTACCTTTATCAATTGAGGAAATTGTATGTATCAATAATTCAAAAAGATCAATTCCAGGATTTTCATCTTCGACAATTTTTTCTACCAACTCTGTAGTAGCAAGGGCAAGAGAGGTTTTCACAGGATTACCAATTATACTATAATGTGGATCAATGAGATTAGTTTTACTTAACAGTTGAAGATCTCTTGTTTCCTTGTTATAATAGATAAGGTGGATATGGTTTAATGATTCCAAACATCCTTTAAATTTACTTTTCAGGCTACAGCAGCCTTTTGCAATCATTCTAACTTTTCCGAAATCTTTTGTAAATATTGAAACTATTTTAGAGCTCTCCCCAAATTTCCACCCTTTCAGAACTACACCTTCACTCTCTAGAATAGCCATAGAATCTCACAACCACTGTATGAATGTTGTCATTAAAGCAAGATAAATGAATAAACCAACGATATCATTAGAGGTAGTAATAAAGGGAGCTGTAGCGATAGCTGGATCAAAGTTCAACTTTTTTAATATAAAAGGAATCAAAGTTCCAATTAAACTAGCATTAATAAGTACAGCAATTAGGGCCAGAGAAAGTAGTATTCCAAAACGTGGTTGGTGAAAGATAAAAAACAGAACAGTTATCAGGAAAAAGGAGATAACTATTCCATTAAAAAGAGTTACACTGAGTTCTTTTGCCAACCTTCTTTTAATTCCATGGTTGGTTAATTCTCCGGTTGCAAGGCCACGGATTACTATAGTTGCAGACTGAACACCTATATTTCCACCCATTGCCATAATCAGGGGAATAAAAAAGGCAGCAATCAGTATTTGATCCAGAGAAGCTTTATAATGTGACATGACAACTGCAGATATCATTTCACCTACAAAAGCTACCATAAGCCAGGGAAGCCTGAGCCAGGAGAGTTTAAATATTGATCCTTCATAAGGAATTTCATCTGTAATACCAACCATTAAATTCATATCCTCAGTAATCTCTTCATCCACGACTTCCAGAATATCATCAGCAGTAATTCTTCCAATCAGACGATTTTCATCATCCACCACTGGGGCTGCAACCAGGTCGTATTTACGAAATATATTTGCTACTTCCTCTTGATCCGTATCCTTGGGTATTGAGATGAAATCTTTATCCATTATATCCATAAGCCGTGTTTTGGGATCAGACAGCACTAGTTTAGCGAGAGAAACCACTCCCTGAAGAAAACCATGTTTATCAATAAGATAAATATTATAGATATCAACCACATCCTTGGATTTTATTCTAAGAACATCAAGAGCTTCTTTAACAGTTCTGTTCTGAAGAACAGCCAAAATCTCCAGAGCCATGATTCTTCCAGCAGTCTCTTCATCATGCAGGAGAAGGGTTTTTATATCCCTGAATTCTTCTATTGGTAAGGCTTTTAAAATTCGCTGAGTAACATCTTCATTCAGATCATCTACGATTTCAGTAGCATCGTCAGAATCCATTAAAGAGATAATCTTAACTATCTGGGTCTCATCCATATTATTATTAATTAGTTCTCTGGAAATTGATGGGTCGAGTTCGATAAGTACTTCAGCAGTGGTTTTGTCATCAAGGAGTTTTATAATTTCCATTCTCTGGTCATAATTCTCAAGATAAGTTATTGCTTCCGAAATATCAGCAGGATGTAAATCCAGAAGGATAGTTTTTAGCAGAGTCATCTCATTATTCAAGAGCAGGTTACGAATGTATTCATTTGTATTAATATTTTTTTCATTTTTATCTACATTAACCATTCACCTTCTCCTTGCTTAATCTATAAAGCACATTACCTAATTGTGCAAACTGCTGTATTGTGAGATTTTCAGGACGTTTGGTCAAATCAAATGAAAGTTTACCTAAATGTTCTTTATCAGGGATTATTTCTTTAATAGAGTTCTTTATCATCTTTCTTCTTTGTCCGAATAATTTTTTTAACATTATACGAAAAAATTTTTCATTTTCCAATGGATAGAGAGATTTTTCAAAAAAAATTAATTTTACTACAGAAGAATCAACCTCCGGAACCGGAAAAAAAGAATTTTTAGATATATTAAAAATTAGATTTATTTTTGCATATAATTGAAATAAAACTGAAGGAATACCATAGTTTTTAGAATTTGGTGAACTTGTTATTCGATCAGCAACTTCTTTTTGCATGGTAAAAACAGAGGTTAAAATCTTAGATCGATAATCAAGTAATCTAAACAGAATAGGAGTAGTAATATAGTAAGGGAGATTTCCAATAACATGAATTTTTCTCTTCAGATTCTTAAAAAATTTCTCTGCAAAGACAAGAAAATCATCACAAATGATGTCAAAATTTTCTGTTCGATTGAACTTTTGCTTCAGCAGCTCAGCAAACCGGTTGTCAATCTCAACCGCTATTACTCTTTTTGCCGGAGTGTTAAGTAAGTACTGAGTAAGTATACCATCTCCAGGACCGATTTCCAAAATCCAGTCATTCTCTTTTATATCAATTGCATTTACAATTTTCTGTGCGATATGTTTCTCTTTTAAAAAATGCTGCCCTATTTTTTTATTTAATTTCAGGTTTTTCATGTATTAACTCAATTATGATTTATAGTAATCAGCTATAAATAATGATCTTTAAATAAAAAGTAAAAAAACCCTTGTTTATCATTATGATAAAATATGAGAACAATACTGAATATATTAAATTTAAGGGAAGAAATCAATTCAAATTAGTAAATAAGATAGAAGAATCCCATTTTTTATACTGATTACCATTCATATTATTATTATGATTAAAATTAAGTCCTGTCATTGGAATCTTTTAGGTTATTTGTTTTTAAAAAATAACAAAAAGATTACAGCAGACAGAAAATTTACAAACGATTAATATCTATTATTCTTCCTGAAAATCGTAATTAGATATATTTATTACTGAACCTGCTGTCTATGTACAACAATGATCCAATATACAATCGGAAAAATGATTAGTTTATAAAAACTATAAGGAAAAATATTCAATATAATAGTTGCATTAATTTAATGAATTCATCAGCTGAAAATTTACTTGAAATAATCAAAAACTTTTTTATTATTTTAAATGTCATATATTATATAGAGTGAAATGTTGTTAATTAATTTAAAAGTAATCCGAAAAAAAAGGAGTACATATGTTAATTTTTTTCTCCTTACGAACGATTGCTGTAATTGCTATATTGAATACAGTAATCAGTGCCCAAACCATCGAAATACCCAAAACAAATGCCGGAAAATTATTGAAAATTTTTCTGGAGGCTGTAAAATCAGGTGAGGTTGAAAATTTTGTAAACAATGTTTTTAATGAAAATATGCTTAGAGAAATTCCTACTGAAAGACATATTCAGTTCTTAAAAATGATGCATAGAATGCACAGCGGATTTACGGTTTATAAAATTTTATATTCGGAAGAAGATGAAATTGAAGTTATAGTCAAAGGCAATAAAAGCAATGCCTGGAGAAAATTTTTAATACAAACAAATAACACAGCACCTGATAAAATTACAGGTATGGATATCATGCAGACTACACCACCCCCGGAATATCTCTCAACTC
>CAYUAG010000122.1:0-9464 GCA_964442615.1 uncultured bacterium | reverse complement strand
TGACCAAAAGTACATTCATTTTCCGCAGGGGCAGGAGCCCCTTCGGAGCGGGAAAATTCATTTTCCACATCTAATAAATAATAATTTTATCAATTTCCTTCATAATCCTGTCTGTTTCCACCAATGCTACGATTATTTTTTGATAGTGCTCAATTTCTTTGTTTGTGAGAGTACGACTCTTACGATCTTTCAGCCACTTTTGAGCCGGCTGATAACCGCCGATATAAAAATTCCACGCTGTTTCGGAAACATAACCAAAGTACTGATCTTTGTTGATAAACACATTCCCGTCTTTGTAAACGATTTTCTCGACAATGTCCGATCCGGTAATGGGAAATGTTGTGATAAATTTATTTACCTTCGATGATTCAAGGAGGTGGAGCGAACCCAATTCAGCGCCTAATTTAACAAGCGCCTTAAAATGTTTCGCACTTTTTGGATACGGCACACGCGGAAAATCAATTTTTAAGAATTCCTTGTATCTCTCCCGATATTTTGGTGAGTGAAGAACAGCATAAATGTAATAAAAAATATCTTCAGGTTTGGTCTTGCTAACGATCTTCTCGATTCTTTCAATAATTTCTTTTTTGAGGTTTGGAATTTTTGATCCGTCTTCGGTATAAAGATAAAGAGGAAAAGTATATGAATTGTCTAACGAAGACAGTAAGGATTTATCACTTATATGTTTAGAGGAATAAATTGGATCGTATTGTTTTCTAATGTTTTTACATAAATTCAAGGCAATGTTTTCTTGGTGGAAATTTTTCATGACTTCACCTCGAGGTCTTGCCATAATACCTTTCGCATTACCCGAATATATTGTCCATCGGTTGTCAAAAGGCCTATAGGAGATAGGGCTAATATGTGCTTTTGTTAAATCATTCTTTGCATTTTCATATTTCCAGTCTTCTGTTTCTTTGGGAAAATTATTTTTATGTAAGAATTCTTTTTTATCTAACTGGTCAAAATCATTAATTAATCGTTTAATGTCTGAACTTGTAAATTTTATAAGCTGATCATCACGCGAGGTTGCAATTCCCATTGAATAATTTAGGAACAACTCATCAATCCTAAATCCTTTATTATACTCCTCAATCTCTCCAAAATCTTTTTTAACATAGAAATAATAAGGATCTGTATACTTCAGTTTACTCTATTTTATTGTTTCGATATTACTCTTATTCAAAAGTTTGAATTTTTTCTTCCGTACTCCATAAATTTCAGAAAAATATACGGACCCAAGCGCTTTCTTTTCAGCACTCTTGCGCACAAAGATCGAAATTGCGACCCCTTGCTGAATGTCAAACACATTCTCATCCTTACCACCATCCGGAGCCTTCTCTTTCTTCTTTGAATTGCCATGAAGATCGAGGATATAAATAACATCAAAGGTTTCAAGTAAATGTTTTCGCATTTGCCGATGTATTCTTCCATCTAAGAATGAATTGTTGGTTATAATCGCTACAATTCCACTGCCATTTTTCTCTATAAAATGCTCAGCATATCGTATGAATTTAATATAGTCATCCGAAAGAGGTTGAATGTTTCTTTCTTTAAGCCCTGTTTTGTAAACTTTGACAAGATTTTGTATCCACTCGCCCTTATTGGAAGAGCTAACGCTGTACGGTGGATTCCCGATAACTACCATAATCGGTGTTTGGTTCTTTATGACCGATGCTTCTCTGGCTTCATTTGAGATGCTTTCGGCAAAGCCAAAACCGGTGAAAAGGTCTTTCTGGGTTGTGCTTTCTTCGAGAGAGTTGGTGAGGTAGATTCCAAGCCTGCGGTGGAAATTCCAGAAACCGGTTTCCTTAAAGGCCATACTCAATTTTAAATGAGCTATGGTATAGGGCGCCATCATAAGCTCAAAACCGTGCAGGCGCGGAAGCAGATCATGATGTACATACGAAGGCCAGCGTCCTTTTTGGCCATTTTTAAGTAAACGCTCATAGATGATATGAATCACTGCGCTGATGAATGTTCCTGTCCCCACAGCCGGATCAAGAATATGTACTCTATGGTTACCATTTGCTGTCTTTGTTGTATCGGCCAAACCTTTTGCAAGATCAAAATCTTTTTCAAGGATATAATCAACAGCTCGTACAATGAACCGCACAACCGGCAAAGGTGTGTAGAAAGCTCCCAGTTTCTTGCGGAGAACGGGATCGTATTCTTTTAAAAAGTCTTCATAAAAATGAATCACCGGATCGGGACTCTCTTTAGTTTCTCCCCATAAGTCATTTTGGAAATACTGGCGCATAAGTTCGTGAACGTTGGCATGAGAAAAAACCTCGCATAATTCATTTACGATATATTCAAGCCGTTTATCAAAATCAGGGCCCACGATATGATCAAAAAAATGTTGGAGTAGTGGGTTTGACTTCGGTATCAAATCACGGGCCTCTTGGCGAGAAAAGTTTGCAGGAGTTTTATCATGATATCGAGCTACAAATAGTCCGTATACAAGAGTTTGCGCATACATATCTGCAAAGGATTCTTTTGTGAGGTCGTGGACAAGAAGTTTCTTTATCGTATCATAGACGCGCATGATCTCAGCATTTTTCTCTGACTCATCAGAAAGAAATTGTTTAACGTTATCTCGAATTCTCTGTGCTTTCCCTCCCATAATTTTTGAGAGGTGTTCTCCTGATCGTATTGGCTCTTTGTGTGATTGTGCAAAATCAACCAATGTTTGAAAAACGTGATCATAACTTTCTGGAATTGGAGTAATGGTTCGTTTCTTGATATTATAATTTGTGATTTTTATTGGGTCTTGGTAACGCTTGCCATTCCTGTAAAAACGAAATTCAACATAATCTGTTAGAACTAAATTTGCGTATCCGTAATATCTGGCCATCTGTTCGGATTTCTCAACTTTATCCAAAGATATACCGATATTTTTTGTCTCGATATACAGAATTGGTACATCAAATTTAAGCACAATAAAATCCGGTTTATTCCCTTCTTTAGCTCTCGCATCGTGATCGATACGCTTTACATTGATTGCCTCAAAAATTCCTTTAATTAAATTCTCAAAATCAGAGCGGTAACCCATTTCACTTGTTTCTTCGTGGGAGAATTTGGAGGAGATGGATTGAATATAATTTCCAAATAATTTTTGCATAGTTTTATTGATTCCGTTCAAATTTCACTAACCAAGCTATCGCAATTGTTTCTATCTCCGCATTTATGCGGATTTTCTAATGAACACTGCTTTCTTTTTTATTTAAAATAGGTTTAATCATTCTATGTTTTATTCTAATTTTCTTCGGCGCAAATTTATAATTTCATTCTCCCAATTTATTGACCACAACGATTGTATAAAAACAATTATTCTTATAACCCAGTTATTGCGGTATAAATACAATTGCGCTTATTTTTAATGTACACATAACCATATACTTAGTAGGTATAGAACAATACTTAAAAAATCACTGAAAATAGTAAAAAATTGCTGTTTGTTTAAATCAGTAATACCAATCTATCAAAAGATCCCAAATCATAACTACAAATTGATTATTAAGAAAGTAATTAATCTTTATTTAATAATTTATTAGGAAAATGTCAAGTACTTTTTATGGAAAACTTAAGATTGCAAAAAGGATTTCCTAAAGAAATCAGTTGGCATTTTCTCCTGAAGGTGTTATCATTATACATTGATCTAGTCCCAGAAAATAGAATTGAAAATCAAAAAAGCTGCTGTCTGGATTTCAATTAATAATTCCACCTACAGTACAGATATACTGAAACTATTACCGCGCTAATGAATCTGGATAATATAATTTCAAGAGTGAAATTTAGAGGAGTAACCATGAAGCCCATTCATACCGCATTTTAGCCAAAAATAGCTATTGGGACTTTGCGCTCTTGGGTTAAACTCGACTTATGAAGTTTAATCCTCTCAATCTCATGTAGTGTATCAGCGGTCAAATAGCTTTCTCCACAGTGAGAGCAAGTTATTACTGGCACGTTTTCTATTATTAATATATTTTTCCCTTTACCATAACTCCTGGTAAGATGTCGAATGCGTACCCCTTCATTTCCACAAACATCACATATCATAGTTATACCTTTTAAAGTTTGTATACAGTTATTATTACCAATTTTCCTGTTATACTGATTTTTGTTATTATTCCTACTTTATTACCTGAAACCGATTTACCTATGACCGTATATTTAAATTCTCCTGTTTCGCTATCTTTATACCTTTCAATTATTGTACCATCCAAAATACATCTTTCAATATCAAAAATTGATAAATCATCATTATCCATTTCCTCCTCAGCATGTAATGTCATAATATAATGATTAGTTCTAATTTTTTCCCACATTCTTTTTAAAATATGATCAAACATACATAAATCCCATGTTATTTTATATTATGGTACAACCATATATTAGTAGATATAGAACAATTATTTAAAAATTGCTGCATATAGCAAAAAATTGCTGTATATGTAAATCAAAGTCCTCATTTTATGCTGCATATAGTCCTTTTTATGTTGCTGTATATAGCAATTTCTTATCAATTATTCTATGCATTTAACTATGAAATCTTTGATATTTAAATCTAACACTTTAAGGGATTTCCTCAATTTTCCGATTGAAAATTAAAGGGTAATTAATCTTTATTTAATAATTTATTAGGAAAATGTCAAGTATTTTCTGCAGAAAACAATAGATGGTAAAAAGTATTTCCCAAAAAATCAGTTGACATTTTCTCCTGAAGGTGTTATCATTATACATTGATCTAGTCCCAGAAAATAGAATTGAAAATCAAAAAAGCTGCTGTCTGGATTTCAATTAATAATTCCACCTACAGTACAGATATACTGAAACTATTACCGCGCTAATGAATCTGGATAATATAATTTCAAGAGTGAAATTTAGAGGAGTAACCATGAAGCCCATTCATACAGATTCTGCTCCAGCTCCGGCAGGCCACTATTCTCAAGGCTATGTTCATAATAACCTGATTTTTGTTTCCGGCCAGCTGCCTCTGCATCCGAATTCTGATACAAAAGAGTTTGGTGATATTGAACAACAAACCAGACAGTGCTTACACAATGTATCTGAGATAATCAAGGCTGCTGGAAGTGACTTGAGTAAGGTTCTTAAAGTTACTGTGTATATTTCTGATATCACTTTATGGGGCAGGGTTAATAAGGTTTATTCTGAGGTCTTGGGAAAGCATAAACCTGCCCGGGCTGTTGTTCCCACCAAAGACCTGCATTTTGGTTGCAAGGTGGAAATTGAAGCCATAGCTGCAGTTTGAATGTATTAAATAATGAGTTCACTCTACACAGACATTTCCCACGCCTGCCTGCTGCAGGCAGGAAATACACGAGACACACTAAATGTTTTTATTGAACTTATTTTTTATATTTCGTGAATTTCGTGTCTTTTGTGGGATTTTAGATTGACCTCAATAATATAAAAAATTATCATGAATAAAATATACAAAAAACTTGCCGAACATCTGGACAGGATTCCTAATGGATTTCCTGCTACCAAAAGTGGGGTGGAGCTTAAAATTTTAGCCAAACTGTTTACAGCTACTCAAGCAGACATTGCCTGCAAAATGAGTCTGGAACCTGAATCTGTCAGTTCTATTGCAGCCAAGATGAAATGGGACGACCGCCAGACCTTTATTGCCTTAAAGAGCATGGTGAAAAAAGGACTGATCGGTATTAAACGAGGAAAAGGCGGTTTTTTGTTTAAGCTCATCCCTTTTATCGTAGGTTTTTATGAACGCCAGAATGCTGACATAGATAAAGAATTCGCCCAGCTTTTTGAAGAATATTACCACCAGGCTCTGTATAAAATGATGACCCTGAAACCTTCGGTTCAAAGGGTAATCCCCATAGAAAAAACTATACCCGTTAACCTCGAAGTTATGCCCTATGAACGTGCTTCTACCTACCTTGAAAACTGTAAATCCTGGGGTGTACTTAAATGCATTTGTAGAGTTCAAAAACAGCTTATCGGTCAGGGATGTGAACATAGCAAAGAAAACTGTCTGGTCTTTTCTTCCCGTCCGCATCAGTTTGACCGGGTGGAGGCCATACGCCCCATCACTAAACAAGAAGCTCTGGACATTCTGGAACAAGCTGAAAAGGAGGGGCTCATTCATTCTACCAATAATATACAGGAAGGAGTGGACTATATCTGCAACTGCTGCTCCTGCTGCTGTGGTGTTTTACAGGGTATGATTGAGTATGGAAGTCCGAATGCTGTTGCCGGGTCGAATTTTTACGCCTTTGTTGATAAAACACTCTGTAAGGGATGCGGAATTTGTATAGACAGATGTCAGTTTAAAGCCCTTAGCTTAGAGGATGATATATGTAATATTAATATAGATAGATGTTATGGATGCGGGCTCTGCGTATCCACCTGCCCCACCCACGCTATGCAGCTGATTCCAAAAAGCGAGCCTGAATCACCACCCTTATCCGAAACTGAATGGAGAGAGCAGAGAACTAAATCCAGGGGATCAGAATAATTATGAGATTATATTATTATTATGACCATTTGAACAATATGGTAGAGAGTTGGAATAGGGAGCAGTAGATTGAAAGAAGAGTATAGAGTTTTGTTAAAAAGAGAAAATTGTATTATTGGTCTGATAGATGGTAGTAGTCCTTTAGGGTAAAAAATATGTAAAATATCAAAATATAAACGTATTTTATAAGAGTGTAGAAAAAAATAGGAATTGAGTTGAATTGTGAATAAATATAAAAAAATTACAGAAGCAAGGAAAATACTCCAGCTCCCTGAACGAGCCACTATGAAAGAGATCAAATCAAATTATAAAAAACTCTTAACTAAATGGCATCCTGATACATGTAATGAAGATAAAAAAAAATGCAATGAAATAACCAAACAATTAATCAGTGCATATAAAACAATTATTAATTACTGCAATAAATATAAATATTCTTTTTCTCAAGAAGAAATCAAAAATTACTTGTCAGAAGAGGAGTGGTGGTTTGATCGTTTTGGGAATGATCCTATATGGGGCAATGATTAAATGTTCGAATAACTTAATAAAATGTTATACACTAGGTTCCTGCATGCTTTAGTGATAATTCGATTTTTAATAAATTGCAATTTTTTCAAATTATAAGCAAATATATTTAAATATTAACAGACAGGAAAAATCATGCAAAAAAAAATAAATTCTGATGATTCAGCTGAATTGGTTAAAAAGCTGGAATCCTTTAATAAAAAGCTGCAATTTTTACATCAAATATCCCAAAAAATCTCAGAAAAAAAACCGCTGTCTCAGTTGCTTCATGAGATTATGGAAAACAGTAAACTATTAATAAAAGCGGAAGCCAGTTCACTTCTACTTTTTGATCAAACCGATAAACAACTGCATTTTTATGTTGCCACAGGTGAAAAAGGAGAATTATTAGAAAAATTCAGTATGGAATTAGGCAAAGGAATTGCGGGCTGGGTAGCAGAACATCTAAAACCATTACTAATTGATGATTGTTATCAGGATAGTAGGTTCAATCCTGAATATGATAAGAAGTCCAATTTTAAAACCAAATCCATGATTTGTGTACCTATGATAAGGGAAAATAGACTTTTGGGTGTAATTGAGGTAATTAATAAAAAAAGAGGAGGAAGCTTTGATTCTGAAGATCTATTTCTTTTTGAAACCCTAGCCTCCCAATGTGCTATTGCAATTGAAAATCATCACCTTACCGAGAAACAGATTGAGGCCGAAGCTTTTGAAAGGGAACTTATAACTGCTCGATCCATCCAACAGAATATACTTCCCAAGTCGATTCCAAAATATAATGATTTAGATGTTGCCTCTTTAATTATACCAGCCAAACATGTAGGGGGTGACTATTACAACATTATTCGTATAAATGAACAGGAGAGTCTTTTTTTGTTAGCTGATGTGAGTGGAAAAAGTATTCCAGCAGCCCTAATAGTATCGATTATCGATGCCTGTTTAAATAGTTATCTTAAAATGAACAAAAAATCATTTGATTTGATGGAATTAGTAACAACCATGAATCAAATTTTAATTGAGTCTACTACAGCAACCAAATTTGCTACCTGCTGGTTTGGTTTATATAATCATCCTTCATCTGAACTGCAAAGTGTGAATGCAGGACATAATCCGCCTTACTTCTTTCCCAATGGTCAGAAAAAAATCGTCTCTTTAGAAGAGGGAGGATTATTTTTAGGAGGTGTGGAATATTCATACAAATCGGAAAAATTAAAATTACAAAAAAATGATATCCTGGTTTACTATACTGATGGAGTTACTGAGGCCTGGAATATGGCAAATGAAGATTATGGAGATGAAAGACTAATTCAAACAGTTTTTGAAAATGGGCATAAGTCGGCACAGGAGATTCTTTCTGCCATAAAGCTTGACATTCATAATCATGTAGGAAAAGCACAACAAAGTGATGATATTGCCTATGGAGTGATAAAAAAGTAGTAATAGTAATTGTTACTGTCAAGGAGTATATACTATGATTATCAATTGTTGGGGAGCACGAGGATCTATACCAGTATCAGGACCTTCATTCTTAAAATATGGGGGTGATACAACCTGTATTGAAATTCGAACCACTGACGATACAGTAATCATCATTGATGCTGGTACAGGAATCCGCAGGTTGGGAAACCACTTGCTTAGGGAAAAAAAATATAGATATCATTTATTATTTACTCATATACATCTGGATCACATTATTGGATTTCCATTTTTTAATCCCGTTTATGTTGATAAAAGTCACATAAATATCTATAGCAGCAATTATATAAAACAGTCAGTAAAATCAGCTCTTTCTTCAATCATGACTCCCCCTTATTTCCCTTTGTATTTTGATAAAATAAAAGCAAAACTAACTTTTCATGAAATATATGATGATACTTTTAACATCGGTTCAACTGTTATTACTCCCATACAGATCAACCACCCTGAGGGAGGTATTGGTTTTAAAATAAAGGAGGGGAAAAAGTGTTTTGTTTTTCTTACTGATAATGAATTAGGGGAAGCGAACGGTAAGGGAAATTCATTTCAGTCCTACAGAGATTTTGCTGAACAGGCAGATCTTCTTATGCATGATGCTGAATTTACTCCGGAAGAATACAGGACCAAGAAATATTGGGGGCATAGTTCCTACCTGGATGCTCTGCAATTAGCCCTTGAAGCCAAGGTTCAGCGATTTGGATTGTTTCATCACTTTCAGGAAAGAACAGATGCTCAAATAGATTCCCTGGTACAAAAATGTAAAAAAATTATTGTCCGGAAACAATTATCCATGGATTGTTTTGCCGTATCTACCGGTTTTAAGATAAAACTCTAATAAAAAAATATTTGGCTGCTTGGCAGTTAATTAATATTAATCACAGATCTGCAATATCATTTAATTGATGGTTGAACGAAACCGCTTGTCCACACTAACGGACAAGCGGCAGTAGAAAAAGTT
>CAYUAG010000121.1:0-9989 GCA_964442615.1 uncultured bacterium | reverse complement strand
ATCATATCCATACTCTCTGGAGACAGAAAGTAGTTTTTTAACAATTTTTTTTATTTATCACTCCCCCAGAACTTATCCATCTTCTTTTTTTTATTTATAATTTCCTGCAGTTTCTCTCTACATTTGTTAGAAAAATCAGCATTTGGCTCTAATCTTAAAGCTTTGGTTAAAGAGTCTATAGCATTTGTGAATTCATTTTCATTTTTTTTATGGTAGGATAGACCTATCCAGTACCAAGGTTCACCGTTTTCATTTTGAAGTGCAGATGCTTTGCCAAATAGTTCAATTGCATTCCACAGATCACTTATTGAACCTTTTTTATAGAGAATTCTTCCCTTGGTCATGAGAAGGTGATAATTCACATCTTCAGAACCAGGATATTCTTTTAAAGCATTTTTAAAATAGTAAAGCGCACTTTTTAGGTTAGATTGTTTTAAAAATACCAATCCTTTTTTGTTAAGTTCTTTAGATTTTTCTATTCTTATGTCAATTTTTTCAATAATATTTGAAATAGAGGTTTTATTTTTCTTGTTTTGAATTTTCAAATAGTATATTTTTGCTTTTTTTAATTGACCAAGAGCGTAATAGGTATTGGCCAGCTTTTTTTGAGTATTTTTATGTTTCGGCATTATTTCAATAGCTGCCTTATAGTGAAATAGTGCTTCATATTTATTATTTTTTTTATTTTTATTTCCAATTGAGTTGTGAGTATTAATAAGTTCAGTTGTGATATTTTTTGAATTAGGAGACAACTTATATGCTTTTTTTGTTATTTTCAGTGCTTTATCTAATAATCCTTTTTGCTGATAACATTTACCCATTAATACCAATGCATCAGTGTCTGAGGAATCAATTTTAAGAGCTTGTTCACAATAGGATATTGTTTTATCATAATTTTGATTTTTGTAATTGTTTTTTGCTTCTTTTAAATGATTGCATGATGTGATAATTGATAAAGTACAAATTATTGTTAAATAGAATTTAAAAGTCTTAACCATATTTTTTCCTTATTTGGGGAAAATATATTATTTGTTCAGATAAAAATCAAGAAATTAAAAAAAAGGTTGTTTTTTAAAAGAAAATTTAATATATTAAACGTTATTTTAAAATTTCTATACTGTTAAAGATTATAGTCTATTTTAAAACTGTTGATAATATTGTATTGTACGGGTGATTTTTATCTGTTACGATAATAATAATAAATACTTAGAATGCAAATAAACATCATAAAATATAACCGTGATATCCCATAGATAAAGAATAAATTTTTTTGGAACATTTCAGTATAAAAGCTGTATAAATAACGCTTAGTCAATTGAATTTATAAGGAGCGGGCATTTAAATGGCAAAAAAGATAAAATCCAGAGAGAGCCATTCCCTTGATAGATATCTTCAGGAGATAGGTGAGGTTTCTTTATTATCTCCTGAGGAAGAAGTTGAACTTGCAAGAAGAATTAAAGCAAATGATAAAATTGCATTAGAAAAATTGACAAAAGCCAATTTACGGTTTGTTGTAAGTGTTGCTAAGCAATATCAGAATCAAGGATTGACCCTTGGTGATTTGATTAATGAAGGTAATCTTGGTTTAATAAAAGCAGCAAAGCGTTTTGATGAAACCCGTGGTTTTAAATTTATTTCTTATGCAGTTTGGTGGATAAGACAGTCTATTCTGCAGGCTTTGGCAGAACAATCAAGAGTAGTACGGTTACCATTAAACAGAGTCGGTGATCTAAATAAGATTGGGAAAGCACTGAGTGATCTTGAACAGTCTTATGAAAGAGCACCGAGCACAAAAGAAATTGCCGACAAACTAGAAATGTCTCCTGATGAAGTAATGGATACCATGAAAATTTCTGGTCAGCATATCTCCTTAGATGCACCTTTTAATCAGACAGAGGAAAACAGCCTTTTAGATGTAATTGAGAATGAGAATCAGGATTCACCTGATAATTATTTATTAGATGAATCATTAAGTATTGAGATCAAAAGAGCATTAAAAACATTATCTAAGAGAGAAGAAAAAGTGGTAAAACTATATTTCGGACTGAATAGAGAACATCCTTTGACACTTGAGGAAATTGGGGAGAGATTTGAGTTAACTCGGGAGAGAGTAAGGCAGATTAAAGAGAAAGCGATTAAAAAGTTACGACATGCATCAAGAAGTAATTTATTAAGAAGTTATTTGGGATAATTTTTTAAAAATATATTAATATCTTAGTAATATTGAATTTATTTTTTAAGGTAATAGTGAAAAAATTCCTTAGATTCTAAAATTTCATTGGAGTTTTTATTCAGTGTTTTCTAGATATCTTTAATCTCTGGTCCCTTTCGAGCAATCTTATCCAAATATTTTTAATTCTACTAGAGTATGCGGGATTGCTTCCGTTTTCCATAAAATTTTAAAATTTTACTTGACATTTATTCAGTATTTTTATACATTAGAAAACAATATTGATTTCAAAAAATTAAAATAGTATGTTAAATCCAAAAGGGGAAAGAGTATGCTTAAGGAGAGATTCAGGTTAGTTTATATCTCAAAAAATGGAAGTGGTTTTAAGCAGTTTAGTTTAAATGGAAGGATGTTTCTATTAGTATCCTTTCTTTTTTTAGTTTTTTGGGTGAGTGTGATAGGAGTGTCTATCGGATTATTCACCCGTCTATATCATAACTATAGAATTTCCTCTCTGGAAAACGATCGCGAGAAGCTACAACAACAACTTTTAGTTTTTAAGGAAAAAGTTTCTAAACTTGGTGATCAGTTAATACAGATAGAAGCTAGTGAAGGTGAATTAAGAAACATTGCCAATCTTCCTGCCATTAATAGTGATATAAGAAAGGTCGGAGTTGGAGGTCCTGCTCTTTCATCATATGGAATGAGCAATCGACCAGATAAGGTTAGTATGGCTGCTCGTGAGATTGAGATGGATCTTGATAGATTAGAAAGAGCTGTTCGTTTAGAAAAGAGTAGTATAGCTGAAATATGGGCTAAGTTAAGTAGAGATAGGAAGAAAAATGAATGTTTTCCTTCTATAAGACCTATTCTGGGGGGAACCATAACTGATGATTTTGGTATTAGAACTGATCCATTAACAGGTAGGTTGGAGTCTCATAAGGGAATAGATATTCCAGCCAGGAAAGGCACACATATTTTAGCAACTGGAGGTGGAAGAGTAATAAGAGTAAAAGAAAGGTATACTCCCCATCAAAGTTTTGGTAAATATGTGGTTATTGACCATGGATATGGATATAAAACATTATATGCACATTGTTCTAAAATTCTCGTAAGAAGAGGAGAAATAATAAAAAGATGGCAACCTATTGCTGAAGTAGGAAGCACCGGAAAAGCTACTGGTAATCATTTACATTACGAGGTTCATTATTATGACAAACCAATTGATCCTGAGTATTATTTATATAATTAATTAGATAATTAAAATAAATGTAAAAAAAATTATAAAAGGAGGTGATGGTTAAAAAAAGATGGTATTTGGTATTTTGTTTTTATTATTATCAAAGGAGAAGGAGGTTAAAAGATGAAAAGAATAGTTAGTGTTTTTACAATTATTACATTAGTTTTAACAGCAAGTTTTTTATTTGCTCAACAGGTTACAATTAGTGGTTCTGTAATTGATGAAAAAACAACTGAACCGCTTGCTTATGCTAATGTAACTGTAAAAGGAGAAACAGCAGGAGCTGCTACTGATGCTAATGGAGAGTTTTCTTTTAGTTTTTCTTTCATTGATGAGATTACATTGATGGTATCTTATATGGGTTATAAGAGCCAGGAAATGATTTTAAAACCAGGAGATAACACTGAGGGTCTCTTATTTGAACTTAAATCTGATGTATTTCAAGGAGAGACTGTAGTAGTAACAGGAGTTGCTTCTAAAAGATCGCGATCGCGATCTGAAGTTGCTGTTGCTCGAGTAGATGCAGGAGGATTAAGTGAAGTTCAGTCCTATAAGGATGTTTCCTCTTTGTTAGGTGGTAAAGTTGCTGGTGTGCAGGTAAGAAAAGCTTCAGGTAATGTTGGTGGTGGTATCAGATTTGATATGAGAGCTAATCCTGGATTGAATGGTGATGGACAGCCTTTGATTGTTATTGATGGAGTGTTAATTAATAGTGATGCTGTTATAGGGTGGGATGTCGGAGGTCAGGATAATTCTATGCTTGCAGATCTCAACCCTGATGATATTCAAAACGTTGAGGTTTTAAAAGGTCCTGCTGCTACTGCTTCCTATGGAACCAATGGTTCCAATGGTGTGGTTATTATAACCACCAAAAGAGGAAAAGGTGCTGGAGGCGGTGTAAGACCATTTTCGATTAATTACAAAACTGTATTTGGATACAATAAACAAGCTTATAAGTATACTAAAGATGAATTTGTCACTTATAAGGATTGTAATGCTGGTTTTAGAGATGGTCCTATCCAGCAGCATGTTTTAAGTTTTTCCGGGGGTTCCGGGAATATGATGTATTATGTTGGTATTGATAAACGGGATGAAAAGGGGATACTTCCCAACAACTATTTTAACCGTACCGCAGTTCGTACAAATATTGATGTTTTCCCCAATGAAAAAATAACCTTAAAAGCCAGTGCAAGTTATGCTATAAGTGAAACCGGACGCCCGAATAATGATAATAATATTTATGGTTTTCTTGGTAACACCATGTTGCTTCCTGCTTCCTATCTTTTTACTGACAGTGCTGCTGTTCGCAATCTAAAGACAGATATGAATAGAAATAGGTTCATCGGATCACTCCAGGTTACTTATTCTCCCATTAAAAATCTTAATATTAATGCAACTGTGGGCTTTGATGATCACGACTTACGGGATGATAAAATGTATCCTTATGGTTATTACTACTCTTTTCCAGGAGATACTGGACAACGTTTATTATGGGATAGAACTTCCATGCAGATGAATGGTAATTATAGTGCATCCTATACCTATTCTCCTTTAAAGGATCTTGAAGTGAGCTCTTCAGTTGGTGGTACATTTTATGAAAGAATGATGAGAACCTTTAATGTTCAGAAAAAAGATTTTGAAACCGGGCTGATCACAAATATCGGAGCAGCAGGTACCTTTATTGGTGGTGATGAAACCAAAACTCATACCAGATTGGCTTCCATACTTACCACTCATCAATTTTCATATTTAGATCAATATTTTGCTACGGTTGTGTTAAGAAATGAATATGCAAGTTCCATTGGGACAGAAGCACCAAGTATTTTCTATCCCAGT
This sequence comes from uncultured bacterium, assembly GCA_964442615.1. GTDB lineage: Bacteria > Zhuqueibacterota > QNDG01 > QNDG01 > CAYUAG01 > CAYUAG01. Next base: position 4,743 of record CAYUAG010000121.1, on the reverse strand, counting down.
GTTACCTTTGCGGTTCGTCTTGACAAATATGATTTCTTTCCCAAGTTTTTTGATATGATGAAATTGAGAGCTGGATATGGAGAGAGTGGACAGCTTCCTGGTACACGTGATGCTATTCCTCTTCTCTGGCAAGCAGAAAGATCCGGTTTGGGAACAGGTGCAGTTCTATCCTTTATAGGAAATGCAGAGATTGAACCTGAAAGGATTAAAGAAATTGAGGTTGGTTTTGATACTGAATTCATGGAAAACTATGCAGTGGAATTTTCCTATTTTTATCAACAAGCAGTAAATTCAATCATTGGTATGAACTTAGCTCCCTCAACCGGAAAAACAGTAAGTGATGTTCCCTTTAATGTTGGTGAAGCCAAGGGCTGGGGATGGGAAGCTTTATTAAGAGGTCGTCCTCTCAGTACAAGAAATTTCATGTTAGATTTTACTCTTACCCACAGCTATCAGGACAATGAAGTGGTAGATATAGGTGATGCTCAACCTATGTATAGCGGTTTTGATGTAAATGTAATTAAACCAGGATTACCAAAATATGCCTACTATGTGTATAAAGTTCATGGAGCTCTTTTTGATGATACTGGAGCCTATGCAGGAGTAGATGTTGACGGACCAGGTGATGAGAAAACATATGGTGGAACACCAATTCCAAACCACATCGGTTCTTTGAGCATGAATCTTAGACTATTTAGAAAGGTGGATATTAGAGTTTTATGCGATTGGGCACTGGGACAATCTATGTATAATATGACAAGTTTATTCCAGGCATTAATGGGAAATAATCAGGAACGTAATGATCTGGCAGACGAACTTGATGCATTAACACCTGGTACAGATGAATATAAGGAAGTAGCCCATAAATATGCTAAAACAGATGGTGGTTATGATTGGAACTTTTTTGAAGAATCGGATTACTTTAAATTACGAGAAATAAGTCTCAGTTATGATTTGAGTGATTATGTGTCAAAAGTTTTTGGAACTAATCTGGTATCCAACCTTGTTCTTGGAGTATCCGGTACTAATCTCTGGACTACCACCAAATATTCAGGTGCAGATCCTGAGGTTAATTTTGGTGGTTCAACAGGTCTTGACAGATCTAATGATTTTCTTACTTTGCAGCATCCAAAAACATATAATGTGTGGCTTAGAATTGGTTTATAAATTATAGGAGGTTATTACAATGAAAAAGCAGTCAATTATATTAATTTTATTGCTTTCTTTCCTTGTATTTATGACAGCATGTGATGAGTTTGCAACATCGGTTGATCCATTAATAGATCAAGTTGAAGATGATCGACTTACAAGTGAAGATCAGGTAAATTTTCTTATAAATGGAGTTCATACCGAGTTTACGGATGTAGTTGAGCAAATTGAACTTATTTCCGGCCTATTAGCGGATGAACTTATTTTTGATCAAAGAGTTCCTAATGCAACCTTTCCTACTTTTGACAATATAGATGATGGAGAAATACTACTTACTGATAACACGGTTGATGGTTGTTTTAATGCTCTGGGTCAGGTAAGATTTTTTGCTGATAATCTAATAGAACGGATCGGTAACATTAATTTCGATGATGAAGCCTTGGAAAATAAAGCATACTTCTACGGTTATTTTTATGGAGGAGTAGCCCGATTATTTTATGCAGGTTACTTTGGTGTAGATGAAACTACCCCTGGAGGAGTTATTGATGCAGGGCCATTTATTCCCTCTGATGATATGTATGACTTAGCTGTAGCAAAATTCACAACAGCACTTACTTATGCTGATGCCTATCAAACCAAGGTTGTCAACACACTCATGGCTCGTATCTACCTTAATCAAAATGATTATACTAATGCTGCCACCTATGCAGCGGCTGGCTTGGTTGATGGAGATGATCCCTATCAGGCAAAGTATACAGTAGAAGATCCAAACTGGTGGTGGACCCAAGGAGGTCGAGGAAGATCACAAGTTGTTCTTGACTTTAGATTTAAGGATTATGTTGATGACGATGCCACTGAAGCAGCAAGAGTGTTTTTAGATCCCATTGAAGGTAGTGACGGAACAATTTTTTACAGACAGGGTAAATACCTCTATGAGAATTCTCCCATTGACTTTGTTAACTGGCAGGAAAATAATTTAATCTTAGCAGAGTGTGCATTAAATGGAGCAACTACCGCTGAAACAGCCCTAGATTATGTTAATGCTGTACGTACTTCACATAGTATCGCTGATTTAACTACAGTTGATATGGATGTACTAATGGAAGAAAGAGACAAAGAGTTAATGTGTACAGGCAGCAGACTTCCTGATCAGCACCGCTGGGATATTTGGCATCTTGCTGCAGGCAAATATCAGTATTTGCCTATACCTGAATCAGAGAGAAATGCGAATCCGAATATAGACTAAATTCAACTGATTTTTAGAGATTTGGAAAAAAAAGTCAGCCTCCTTATGTGAGGCTGACTTTTTTTATTACTTCTTATTTATACCCTTATCAATGGTTTAATTAATAAGGCAGCTTTTTTGGTATTTTTCATATAAGAGGATTTTTTTGAGAAAAATAAGAAATGGCAGATTTATCATCAGTGCTTGTCTCTGTGGAATTAACTGCAGATATGATGGTCAGGTCCAACAGAATAGTTCAATAGTAGAACTGTTAAGAAAAAATTTTTGTATACCTGTTTGCCCTGAGCAATTGGGTGGTCTCTCTACACCCCGAAATCCCTCCTGTATTTCTAATGGGGATGGTTTTGATGTGCTAAAAGGAAAAGTAAAAATTATTACTTATGAAGGAAAAGATGTAACCAAAAATTTCCTCTTGGGTGCACAGGAAGTATTAAAGATTGCTCAATTAACGGGTTGTACACAAGCTGTTTTAAAGGAAAAGAGTCCATCGTGCGGAGTGAAATATATTTATCAGGGCGAAAAATTTGTTAAAGGCTGCGGAGTTACTACTGCATTACTATTAGAAAATGGTCTTGCAGTAATATCAGAAGAGGAATTGGATTAATCCATTTTTCACCTTAATAATTTTAATGGAGCCAGAAATCTGTACTCAGTTACATAGATTAGTTTGAGGTTAAACTTAAAGCTTTTTTTATTTAGTGTAATAGGGGAGATATTTTATTTCTTATTAATCATAGAGCTAAGAAAATAATAAAGGTTGGAACGATTTTCAGAATATGATTTTTTTGGATTAATGTTATATCTGATATTATAAAAGTGATGACTACTTGGCTTTTCAAAACTTACTCTAACAGCTGGATTTAGTTGTCGGCAAAGAAAGATATTTAATAAACTAATATTTGGATCAAGATCAATAAAGATTTCAAAATTTTTTTTACACAACTGGGCAATAGTATCTGAATGTATCAGATTCAGTACATTGTATTTAATTTTTTTTGGATAGTTTGTTACATTATTGGATACCAGTTTACAACTTTCTATGGTATTTTCAGGATATAGAATAGTAACAGATTTGTTTTGAAACAACTCAGAGAATTTTTCTATTGGAATTCCAAAATTTTTTTCTTTCTCTTCAGCCGGACATGATAATATAATTCGGCTGGAATCATTCACAAGATATCTGTAATCAATACTAGTTTTTTGTAAAAAAGGATTTATGAAAAAGCGAATAAAAATAATAGATAAATAATCGAACATAATTAGTCTTTCTGAAAATTATTTTGAAAATATTTAAAAATTTTTTATTACTATTCATACACTTTAATATTTCAATTTAATTATTTCAGGGAAAAAAATCAATAAAATAAAATGTTTTCTTGACCTATTGAAGAAAAATTGATAAATTAATTATAAGAGATATAGTTTATAAAATAGTGATAAATTTACATTTTAAAAGAGGCAGTATGTTTATGCGATTTAAGAATTTGATTTTTTTTAAAGCTTTGGTTATTTCAGGATTTTTAATTTTACAATTTCCTGCAATCAGCCAAGTTATCATAGATCATAATTGTACTGATATAACCAAGATTCCAGAATCTGTTATTAATCAGACTAAATCTCAATTGCATATTGGTTATGGACATACTTCTCATGGAAGTCAATTAACAGATGGAATGTCAGGTCTGGTTGAATTTGCCAATAACGGAGGAAAAGGATTGTCTCATTCAAACGACACCTTTGCCTGGAATAATGGCGGTTCTGGTGGCGCGTTGGATTTGCATGACTATGCCATGGGTGGTGATGTGGGTTACTACCCTCAATGGGTGAATAATACACGTTCTTATCTGGGCACAGTGAATAGTGAGGGGCGGGGTTCCGACAATCCCGATATTAATGTGATTATGTGGTCCTGGTGCGGACAGGTGGATTCGAAATACACTGCCGGCACCTTGGATTCTGAATACTTAACGCCCATGTCCCAATTGGAAGCGGAGTATTATGGCGTCACCTTCATTTACATGACAGGACATGTAGATCATTGGGATGATGCCAATAACAAGGCTGCCAATCAGGTCATTCGTAATTACTGCAACACCAACGGCAAAGTGCTGTATGATTTTGCCGATATAGAAAGTTATGATCCAGAAGGAACTTATTATGAATTTCCTCACGATAATTGTGATTATTATGCATCAGCTGATGGAGAAATGTTAGGTAATTGGGCTATTGAATGGCAGAATTATCATACCCAGGGAGTAGATTGGTATAACTGTGGTGCTGCTCATACCCAGCCTTTGAATTCCAATCAAAAGGCTTATGCTGCCTGGTGGCTCTGGGCTGTTCTTGCT
>CAYUAG010000120.1:6250-10051 GCA_964442615.1 uncultured bacterium | reverse complement strand
TTACTGCATTGATTGTTTGGTATGCATGGAAGTGGCCTAAACAGGAAGCATGAGTTAATTCCATCTTTACTACGGGTGTCCTGAACAATGTGACATATATAAAAACAATAGCGTGTGGCAGGTGCCTTCAGGCTGTGCTAAAGACATCAACATTATTAATTCCCGAACAACCTGGGATTGTATAATTGGAGAGCGTCTTAGCCCCATGTACCAAGAAGTATCTTATCAATGAAACGGTACAAAGTATGTTAGTACCACCCCAAGTACAAAGTGGATTAGAGTTTTAAAATTATTAAGACAGAAGCTTTTTAATTTATTTTATCTGATACCTAATGAGTGAGCTGAGAAGCTCACATATTATAGAAAATTAATAACAAAAATTGATCCTAATTGTCTCTTGCAACCTGAGAGGCAAAGGCAACGCACATTAGATAAAGAAGAAAAGGAGGCAAGAATGGGATACGCGAAAACGCATGGTTACAAAGACAATCAAAAACTGAAATGTGCTCGGTGTGGCAAGGCGGTAAAGGTTAAACTCCACCGACCAGGAGAAGTGGTGATAGCAACGCCAGGTTCTCTCGGCAACCGCGCCCTGATCTGCGATGATTGCGGCAGAATCTTCTGCCATCCATGCACAACGAATCTGGGAAAGCCCATCCCGAAGTGTGACTCCTGTCGAGGAGACATAACTTTGCCCTGTGCCTAGTAAGCCACAGTACTCTTGCTGAGCTGCATTCAGCAATGTAGTAATGTAGGCACACACCGATCGAACTGGGATTCTTGATAAAAACGTGGTATATCCCGAGGGCTAAGCCCTCCTGTTTCTTCGCCCAAGAGTAGGAAATCCTTGGGTGATCAGGAAAGTTTTATTATGAATATATTTAATCTCCTGATATTTTATTTTTTATTGTCCCTGGATTTTTACTTATTTGTTGTTAGTTAAAATGTTTATAATAAAAATTAAAAGTCGTAAGCAAACAAAATCAAGCAAACTATACATTGGTCTTAGTTAATGTGGATAAATAAATTACGTTCTTAAGGAGGTGTACAATGAAAAGCTCAAAAATATTTCTGTTTCTATTAATTAGTATTACTCTGATAACACGATGTGTGTCATCATCGAAACAACAAACTTCTGACGAAAATGTATATTGGAAATTCAACGCTCAATGTCCAATAAATACATCACCAGCCATTTTTAATGATACAATTTATTTTGGTAGTGGCGACTCTAATTCTGAAGAGCTAGGTTACCTCTATGCATTGGATTTAAATAATGGCAAATTACTTTGGCAATTTAAAACAAAGGCAAGTGTTAATTCAACACCTGTCGTGTTGGATAGTGTAATTTATTTTGGATGTGATGATTGTAACTTTTATGCCGTTAATATAGAAACTGGTGAATCAATCTGGGAATACAATACATATAATAAAATCATTACAAAACCAGTTCTAAACAATGGTGTTGTGTATTTTGGTGGTGATGACCATAATCTTTATGCTTTGGACACCAATAACGGTGATTTGATTTGGAAATATAAAACACTGGGTGCTATTAGATCTTCACCAATTATATATAAAAATAAAATATATTTTGGTAGTGATGATGGTACTTTATATTCAATTGAAATTCCATCAAATAATAATTAAGCATAACATATCACTAATCGCCCTGGAATTCTCTACCCCAGGTCGGATTAAAAGAAGGAGTTGTGCTCCTGGTTGAAATAGAGATATAGTATTTCCAGAGGGCTAAGCCCTCTTGTTTCTGCGCCCAAGAGTAGGGAACCCTTGGGCGATCAAGATGAAAAGTAAAGGGAGAATAAAAAAATGAAAAAAAGAATTTTTTTTATGCCCTTAATCATTTCAATAATTTTACTATATTGTACGAGAGAAAAAAATCCATTGGCATTAAACGATGATAGCGACTTTGCCATTTTTATTTCAGTAAGCAGTTTATACGGTAACGATGATTTTGAAATTGAAATATTAGAACTACAAGAAACTCCATTACTTATATCTTCTGACATTAACAGCTATATTTGGAATAAACATGAAATAATATATTCAGAATCAGTTTATGAGAGACTATCGAAATACACTGATTTGCTACACAAAGGATTTGTGGTAACTGTTGGAAAAGAACGGATTTATTGGGGGCTTTTTCAAAGTTTTATTGATTCCTATGCGAGTTCAAATCCTGTGATCTTTTTAAATCCACGGTCTTCAAATATGGCACATGTTTTATCTAAAAGCATAATTATACATAGGTCATATTTTAATGGAGAGGGATTAGAAACTAAACCAGATCCAAGATCAGATAAAAGGATATATAATTCATTAAAAAGAGCAGGAAAACTTAATTGAATAAGTAGGAAACGGTATTGCTGTGTCAGTTTCACGCTCGACAAATTATGGGTACTAGAGAGCACAGTACATTAAAACATTTTGGGTTGTACTTGTCTGATCAACCTGGGGTTCTCTACCCCAGGTCGGATTAAAAAAAGGAGTTGTGCTCCTGGTTGAAATAGAGATATAGTATATCCCGAGGGCTAAGCCCTCCTGTTTGATCGCCCAAGAGTAGGGAACCCTTGGGCGATCAAATGGTTAATATTATGTTTGACAATAAAAAACCATTTTCATTTTAAATTAAAATTTTGTATAATTCATTGTATGAGTAAATACAAATTTATAGATTACTTCGAAAATGAAGTACTTAGAAAACGTTCTTATCTGAAGAAAAAATGGTGTATTCGTGTTTGTGAAAAGCCATTAAAAATTGAACCTCAAGAAAATAATCGTTTCAGATTTTGGGGTGAAATAAATGAGCTGGAAGGTCGAATACTTAGAGTAATAACACTTGAAGATAAAAAAACAATTCATAATGCGTTTCCTGATAGGAGATTTAAAATATGAAACTTAAATATTATAAAGAAACCGATTCTCTCTATATAGACTTGTCATCTAAACCTAGTAAAGAGAGCAAGGAAATATCTGAAGGCATCATTTTGGACTATGATGCAAAAGGTAATCTTGTAGGCATTGATATTGACAACGCAAGTCGTAAAATTGATTTAAAAGAAATAATTCTCAGTAAGATTCCAGTTGAAATTCAAACCTTGACAGCATAAATTTCATCAAACCATTTCCCCCACCAACGACGTCGGGTGTCCTGGACAATGTAACATATATAAAAATAATAGTGTGTGGCAGGTGACCTGATCAACATGTTAGATATAAAGACTAATTGAATAATGTTTGAGCTTCATAGTCCAATGTTAAAATTGCTATATTTTAGTGGACACAGAGTTAAGCACATATTATATTTTATTCAAAGGAGGTGTCCACATGTCAAATAAGAAAAGGCGACGCAAGTACACGGAAAATTTCAAACGGGAAGCGGTTCAGTTAGTAGAAACCCGAGGCGGTAATGCTTCTGCAGTTGCCCGGAATCTTGGTCTCAGGCCTGATTTGGTCAATCGCTGGGTACGGGAATACGAGGCAGATAAAGAGCATTCCTTTCCTGGATTGGGGAAGCGGAAAGAACCGGAAGAAGAATTGCACAAGCTTCGTAAAGAGCTGGCCGACACCAAAATGGAGCGTGATATCTTAAAAAAAGCCTTGGCCATTTTCTCCAAAACGTCCCAATGAAATACCAGTTTATTCGTAAGTATCGACATGAATTTCTGGTGAAGAAAATGTGCCGAATCCTTCAAGTCAGTCGGGGCGGTTATTATGCCTGGCTTGATCGGCCACTCAGCAGATGGAAGACAGAAAATATGAAACTTCTTAAACGAATCA
>CAYUAG010000120.1:2427-6240 GCA_964442615.1 uncultured bacterium | reverse complement strand
CAAAACTTATGGCAGTCCTCGAATCACCGATTCTCTCCATGATGAGGGCTATACAGTCAGCCGTCCTCGGGTGGCTCGTCTTATGAAAAAGAACAATATACGTGCAAAAACGCATCATAAATTCAAAGTAACCACTGATAGTGATCATAAATATCCACTATCGCCGAACCTTTTAAAACAAAACTTTTCAGCGGATCGTCCTGGAGAAATTTGGGTCTCTGATATCACTTATATTCGAACAGGGGAAGGATGGTTGTACCTGACAGTTATCAACGATCTTTTTAACCGTGCAGTAGTCGGTTGGGCCATGAGTAAAAACCTGACTGCCTCAGAAACAACTATACCGGCTTTTAAACAAGCATGCAGCCGTTGCACTCCACTTCCCGGCCTCATTTTTCATTCTGACCGTGGTGTCCAATATGCATCTGATAATTTTAAAGAACTGTTATCCAAATATAACATTATCCAGAGTATGTCTGGAAAGGGCAATTGCTATGATAATGCACCAGCTGAAAGTTTCTTCAGTACATTGAAAAAAGAACTGGTGTACCACCATAATTACAAAACCCGTTGGGAGGCTCGTCAGTCAATCTTTGAGTATATTGAAATATCTTATAATCGTAAAACAAAACATTCGTCATTGGAGTATTTATCTCCAGAACAATTTTTGAAATTAGGAAAGGCTGCATGATCTTAACTATGTGTCAATTTTTATGTTGCAATTCCATGTACCAGGGAGTTTAAATCAATAAAACGGTACAAATTCTACCACCTCTGGTTCAAGGTGTACTTGAAGTGAAAAAATAAATTTGTTAGTTCTGTCCTAAATACAACCTGGGCCAGAATTTCAACAAATATAACTTGTAACGTAACAGGTTATACCTTATATTTAATCATTAAGACATAAATTTTATTCTAAGAAATTTTTTAAATATGAAACCAAAAAGATCAATAATATTATGATCAAATCATTTAAAAATAAGGCTCTTGAAAAATTATATTATAATAACGATAGAAGAAAGATTAACCAAGATCATGTTTTAAAAGTATTAAGAATTTTAGACCGTCTTGATGCATCAAGTAATCCTCAAGATATGAATTTACCTGAATATAAATTACATGAATTAACAGGTAAACAAAAAGGGGTCTGGTCGGTTTGGATAAGTGAGAACTGGCGGATAATATTTGAATTTGAGGGCAATGATGCAATAAATATCGATTATCTAGATTATCATTGATGTTAAATGGAAGGTTAGATAAAATGAACAAAAGAAAACCAACACACCCCGGTGAAGTCATCAGGGAAGATATTATTAAGCCTATCGGAATTACCGTTACTGATGCCGCTAAAAAACTTGGAGTGACACGAAAAACTCTATCAGCTTTATTGAATTGCAGATCATCATTAAGTCCGGATATGGCAATAAGAATTAGTAAAGCAACTAACACAACACCTGAAAGCTGGTTATTTATGCAGGCAAAACTCGATTTATGGAATGCGGCACATCATAAAACAAAAGTTAAACCATTGACTTCCAAAGAGGTTGCATAATTACATTAGATTAATCCAGACAATAATTAATGAGCGGATGGGTGGCCTGAACAGCATCTCAGAAATAAAGCTTAACAGGTGTTCCCGCATTACTGTTTGCTATGTGGCATCTATCAAGCTGATCAGAAGAAAAGTCAAAGATAAGAAAAAAAGGAAAGAAGCATGATGAAAAAAGCAATTATATTTGCAGTAGCAGCTCTGGTATTGATCGTGCTGGTGAGCTGTGCACCAAATCCAAACCAGCTGGCCAATACTCCGGATAAAATGGGAAAGGTGGCAGGTTTCTGGATAGGCTTGTGGCATGGGATCATTGCTCCGGTTACATTTATCATTTCACTATTCTCCGACAAGGTACATATGTATGAAATACACAACAACGGAGGCTGGTATAACTTTGGTTTTCTGTTCGGAATGATTATCATCTTTGGTGGTGGAGGTGGTAAGGCTGGCAGGAGTTCGCGGTGTAAAAATTAGGATGAATTTTCCAATAATTCTAGTCTAACGAGCACGACTGTCGGGTGGCCTGGGAAAAGCGACATATATAAAAATAATAGCGTGTGGCAGGTGCTTTCAAGCCGTGCTAAAGACATTGACCTGGAATTCTCTACCCCAGGTCGTATTAAAAGAAGGAACTGTGCCCCTGGACAGATAATGAATGGGGTTTAGCCCCATATAAAAATTCCACAGGACCCGGACTGGGAAGTCCAAGACTATCTGAGGAATCTCAATAAATCTAAATCATAGGAACATAAAATGAATCGCCCTAATTTTTCTGGAACCTGAACCTTTAAACCTCAAAAGAGTAAGCTTCAAATTCAATCACCAGATTCTACAACTTTTATAATAAAACATAATGAACCAATTTTTAAACTATTCAGAACTCTTTTCTTCAGCGGAAAAAGTGACACCTTCTCAATTACTCTTAATACAAATGGTAACAAAGTTTGGTTTCACCATGGTGGTTTGGAAATAAGTGCAAAACTGTATTGGATTGAAGACATGTTAGTTTTCGATTCGATAATTTATCAAGACCAAGAAAAGGCAACAAATATTGTAAATTATAGATTAGAAGACAAAGGAAAAACTTTTATTGCTGAGGAAAAATTTAGTAGCAGTAAAAAGAATTACTACAATATCTGGATTTTTGAAAAACATGATACTGAGGATTAAATAAAAAATAAATAATGTTAAGCCATTACAGCTTTAACCGAAAAAGGGTAAATATATTGAAAGGAGAAACATCATGAATACACGAATCATTCAAACCATCTCTCTGGTAATAACCATCCTGTTTATCTCAACTGCTGTATTACCAGCACAAGAACTGAAATCGATTCAGCTCCCCCAACCGCAGACCCAAGGCGGACGACCGCTCATGCAGGTATTGAAGGACAGAAAATCTTCCCGCGAATTCAGTTCAAAAAAACTACCTATGCAGATCCTATCCAACCTGCTCTGGGCTGCCTGGGGTATCAATCGTCCAGAAACCAGTAAACGCACTGCACCCTCAGCCATGAACAAACAGGAAATTGATATTTACGTCTCTACTGCCGAGGGTCTCTACCTTTACAATGCCAAAGCACATACTTTGGAACCGGTTCTAGCTCAAGATATCCGAGTCTTTACCGGGGGCCAGTCATTCGTTAAAGATGCACCCCTAAACCTGATTTATGTGGCGGATTTCTCAAGAATGGGCGATGGAGCAGAAGACCAAAAAATATTTTATTCAGCAACTGATACCGGTTTTATCAGCCAGAATGTGTATCTCTACTGTGCTTCCCAAGGACTGGCTACTGTGGTACGCGGGTGGGTAGACAAACCGACTCTGGAGAAAAAAATGGAGCTGCGATCCGATCAGAAAGTCATTCTTACCCAAACTGTGGGATATCCGAAATAATACATCCGTCATTTTAGAATAATTATTGATCGCCCCGGACTTCCCAGTCCAGGGCGGATAATGATTGGGCTTCACAGCCCCATGTACCAGGGAGTATCTAATCAATGAAATGGTACAAAGTAGGCTGGTTCCGCCCTAAGTACAAAGTGGATTGGAGTTTTGAAATTATGAAGATAGAAGCTTTTTAATTTTTACGCTCCCTAGGGATTCTTACTCCTGCGATAAAAAAATTATTAAATAAATGGCTATATGCAGGAATCAGAAAATGGTTATATTCATGAATATTACAGTTTTTATATTCTCACTTGTAGAAATTTATCTCTGTATATGGTAATTTTTATATTAAAACCATAAACTAAATAAT
>CAYUAG010000120.1:1732-2327 GCA_964442615.1 uncultured bacterium | reverse complement strand
AGAAATTTATCTCTGTATATGGTAATTTTTATATTAAAACCATAAACTAAATAATAATGTGGTCGCAAATTGCTACCACCTTACAAAACTTAAATATTCCAAGGCATTACCATATGCCTTTATCCGCTCAGACTGACAGTATATAAACTTTTGATACAGCCCCCGAAAAAACAATAACCCCCTGTCATAATAATCATTAATGACAGAGGGCTATTGTGTTATATCAACATGGAGATTAAGGTGGGATTTATTTGCTTTTTTACTCCTTTTTGGCTTTTTTAATTTCATTTTCTTTACGCCATTGATCTCTTTTTTTATCAAGATTGTCAATTTCTTCCTTGATTTTTGCTTTATCTTCCTCTGTTTCAGCATTAACATACATTTCCTTAAGTTTGTTTCTTTTTTGCTCGAACTTGGCTTCCATGTCCGATTCGTATGAATCGTGTTTCTTAACCTTTACATCTTCTTTACCGCTCTTAAGGTATTCAAGTTTCTCTTCATTTTCTTTACGCCATTGGTCTCTTTTTTTATCAAGATTACCAATTTCTTCCTTGATTTTTGCTTTATCTTCCTCTGTTTCAGCATTAACATACAT
>CAYUAG010000120.1:0-1632 GCA_964442615.1 uncultured bacterium | reverse complement strand
TGTTTCTTAACCTTTACATCTTCTTTACCGCTCTTAAGGTATTCAAGTTTCTCTTTTACCTTCATAGCTTTCTCTTTAATTTTCTCCTTATCTTCATCCGTCTCAGCGTTTTTATATTTCTTTTTAAGATCGATTAAAAGAGTTTCGAGTTTCTTTATCTCCTCTTTCTTTTTAGCATCATCATCATCAATTCTGACAGGTGCTGCAGGTGGGGAAATCTCCAAACCAATAAATGGATTATTTTTTGATTCAATTCCGGGAAAAAATGCTTTAGGGCGAGCAAACGCCAGGATCAATAATGAAAATACTGGTAAGAGCAGTAGTGCTTTATACTGCGACCATTTGGCTGATTTTTTCTTTTGCATCATTTTAATTCTCCTTTTAATTTGGGATTGATGAAAATTATTTGCCAGGTTGAATAACCTGACTCCCACGAACCGCTCAAAAATGAGCATCTGATACTTGACTAGATCGCAGCCCTGCGCAATGACTGCATTATCGGCAAGATATTCGTGGGTTTCTCTGATTGCCCTTTTGTATGGCCATACAAAAGGGTTAAACCATTGCACTATTGTAAAAAACTCTGTTAAGAGCAAATCGAATGTATGATACTGTTCTATATGCACCCGCTCATGGGCAATAATATTATCAAGGTCCTGCAAGTTTAATTTTGATTTATCAATAAATATCAGACTAAAAAAAGTGAAATCGGAAAAGCCGTTATTAGTAAAAATAAATTTCTGTCCTTTGAGTTCAGTAATGCCGAATTTCCGAACCAAAAACATCAGCTGAAGGAGCTGAAAAAGAAATTTAATGAGTAAAATTACGGCACCGGCAAGATAGATATACAGCAGATAATCAGTAAATGCCCCTTTTTCAACTGCTGCTGAATAAACAGTTGCGACTTTATAACCCGAAACAGTAATCTGCTTTGACAGGAAAGGGGATTGGATTCTTATCAGCGGAACAATCGTCGATAAGAGCATTGCTGTGATCAGAAAATAACGGTTTACCCTAAAAAAGGTTTCTTTCCTGAGAAGTAACTGGTAGAGCAGGAAAAAAACAGCCAGGCTGATGCCGGACTGGATAAAATATTGAATGACGGGATTCATCTTAACCCCCTTTTTGTTTGTGAATTTCCTTCTGGATGAGTTTGACAATCTCCTCCAGTTCATCAATGCCAACATTCTTTTCTTCTGCAAAGAATGAAACGAGTTCCTTATATGAGTTTTTAAAATAGTTCTTAACAAATTTTTTAAGATACTGTTCCTTGTACTCATCTTCATCAATAAGCGGATAGTATTGATGGGTTTTCCCGAAAGCCTCATGACCGACAAATTCTTTAGTCTGAAGAATCCTGACGATGGTTGATACCGTATTATACGCCGGTTTGGGCTGGGGAAGTTCTTCCAGGATATTCCTGACGAATCCTTTTTTAATTTTCCAAAGGACGCGCATGATCTGTTCTTCTGCTTTAGTTAACTGTTTCATAGTCATAATATACACCTAAAAGTTTAGTTATACAACTAATTTATTAGTTATACCCATTTTTTTTTAAAAAGTTTCATTTTTTTTTACTTCTTGACATTTTTTTTATTTTTTGATAGCCGTTTATTTTATAGTAACATACTA
>CAYUAG010000119.1:0-10257 GCA_964442615.1 uncultured bacterium | reverse complement strand
ATCAGTTGGGTTTACCAATTCTGAATCACATGCGGGAGCCTGGGGATTTTCACCATCATCATATTCTTACAGTAATATTACTGAAGATGTTGAAAAGAATTTTCTGGCCTACATATTGGGAGATATTAATGGGGATTGGCTTCCTGGTCAGAGTGCTCAATCTGGAAGGGTAGCTAAAGATCAAAAGAAGGTTACAGAAGATAATGTGCTTGCCACAACTGCATATGAATTTAGTATTCCTCTTATCTTAGATGAAGGTGATTCCCTGGGTTCAGCAGATGTATGGGGTGAATATGATGAATCTGCTCTTGAACTGATTGATATCAAAAAATCAGAAAGATTTAAAAATTTTTATCTGATTTATAATGATTCAATCCCGGGAATCTTTAAAATTGCCATGTTTGGTACAAAATTTGTGAAAGATGAGAATGCATTTATTACACTCTATTTCAGAGTTATTACCAAAGAAAAAGAAGAAACAAGCCTTAATTGGAAATATTTCAGAATAAATAATTCAGAATATAATAAAAATAATATAAAAATTGATACTGGAGTTAATGATTACTCTTATTCAGGTGAAATTTTATTCTATCAGGATAGTATCGGAGTAGGAGATACAAAACTTCAGATGCAGGGTACTGCAAATAAAGAATGTTTTACAGATAGTTATGGGTATTATACCTTTGCAGAAGTATCAAAATCTGATAGTATTATTGTTACTCCTAGCAAAGAGAGAAATGAAGATGTTGGTTTTTTTACAATTTCTGCTTATGATGCTGTATTAACAGCAAGACATTCTGTTGGATTGGATTCATTATCAGGATATAAATTAAAAGCAGCTGATGTTGATACAAATGGTATAGTTGATATGTTAGATGCTGTCTTTATTGCGAAACGGTCAGTAGGAATTATAGATTCAGAATTCTCCCAAGCAGGAGCATGGCGTTTTTTTCCTGATTCACGATCCTGCAGTTATATATTTGAAAATATTGTTGATGGAAATTTTACAGCTTATATTTTAGGTGATATAAATGGAGATTGGGAACAGAACAGTAAAACAGGTAAAGCAGTGATGATGAGTTCTGCCAGGACTCTAAGTACTGGAGGAAGTAATGAATTCTGTCTTCCTTTGGTGCTGGAAAATGACACCTCTTTGATATCTGCAAATATATGTTTGAAGTATGATCGGTCTGTTCTGGAATTGGTTGATATTAAAAAGGATACAGCTTTTGAAAAATTTCATTTAATTTATAATAATTCTATCCCAGGTGAAATAAAAATTGCCCTTTTTGGTGTGGAACCTGAGATTGGAAAACAGGAATTCATAAACATATATTTTAAATTTATATCTTATCGGCAACAGGAAGCTGAAGTAAACTATGTATACTGGTGTATAAATAATAATGAATATAATAAAGATAAAATTATCATACATACAGGAATTGACGGAGAACCTGAAACCAGACTGAATTTTAAACTGCATTCCAATTATCCCAATCCTTTTAATCCGGAAACAATAATCAACTATCAAATTGAAAAGAAGGGTCAGGTACAAATGATTATTTATAATTCCAAAGGACAGGCAGTTCGCTGTTTGGTTGACAAATTCCAGAATCGGGGTAAGTATAGTGTAGAGTGGAAAGGTTTGGATGATAATGGAAAACCAGTAGGGAGTGGTTTGTATTTTTGCAGACTGAGTTGTGATGAAAAGGTTTCAGTAATTAAAATGGTAAAATTGAAATAGTATAATATGTTGATAGGTAGATTAAATTATTTGTAAATCAAAAAAAATATTGACAGGATAACAGGATAAAACTGGATAAAATTATTAAAAATTTTATTATCGAGTTTATATAAATAAGATATGGTTTTTTTAAATCAGTTTACCCCGATTAATTGAATTTTTTTTTATATAATTCAAAGAAAACAACAGAGAGGTTAGCAACTTAGGTGAGTCAGACTTAACTCAATAGTATCCGGGGTGAAAGAAAAATGTTTATTATGACAATGTAGGATTACCTTTAAATTTTAGATAGAAATAAGTAGAAGTGAAGTGTAATGTCTGTAAATTTCCAGATAACTAAGAATGATAAACAAGAATTTACTATCCTTTTCATCCTGTTATCATGTCTAAAAAAATAATAAATTTCTTTGGTTATATACACTAAACTTTAAATAACTGAAGAACCAAATTATAAGGATATAGATGGAATTATTTGAATTAACCAAAGCTCTCATGCAGATTCCATCTCCTAGCGGAGAGGAAGAAGAAGCAGTGCTATTTTTAAAGGAGTATCTTGAATCATCCGGGTTTGAGGTGGATCTGCAGACGGTTGAGAAAGAGAGATGCAATATTTATGCAAAGATCGGAGAACCAGATTTAGTTTTATCAACCCATATAGATACTGTAAAACCTTTACTGTCTGTTAAAGAAGACAGTCATACTATTTATGGAAGAGGTGCATGTGATGCTAAGGGGATATTGGCTGCTCAAATTAAGGCAGTAGAAAGATTAAAAAGAGCCGGGTGTCAAAATATTGGCTTATTAATTGTTATTGGTGAAGAAGGGGGAAGTGATGGGGCCAAGGCAGCTAACAGTATTGAAAATAATTGCCGGATCTTAATTTGTGGTGAACCTACGGATAATAAGTTAGCTGTTGGTACAAAAGGGGCATTAAGAGTAGAGTTAAAAACAAAGGGGAAAGCCTGTCACTCAGCCCATCCAGAACTGGGAGAATCAGCAATAGTAAAATTATTAGAAATTATCTATGCTTGGAGGGAAATAGATTATCCGGTTGATAGTACTCTTGGGAATACTAGCTGGAACCTAGGAATTATGGAAGGAGGTACTGGTGCAAATGTTATTCCTGATTTTGCCAGAGCAGAGATGATGTTCCGTCTGGTAACCGATGTTTCTGCAGTAAAAAGATTACTAGAAAGGAATATTAAAGGCAAGGGTGAAATTAAATATAAATATGAAGCGAATCCAGTTAAAATGAAAGCAGTAAAAGGATTTGATACAAAAGTAGTTTCTTTTGCAACTGATATCCCTCTCCTTAATAAATGGGGGAAACCCTATTTAATAGGACCTGGTTCCATACTAAAAGCACATAGCTTAGATGAGTCTATCTCCAAAAAAGAACTTGTAAAGGGAGTTGATCTTTACTGTAAATTAGTTAATAAGGTGAAGAGTTAAGATGATAGTGATGAAATTCGGCGGTACTTCAATTCAAAATCCATCAGTTTGTAATCGAGTGTTGAATATTATAAAAAATACATCTGACCAACAAAAGATTATTGTTTTCTCAGCTATGGGAAAAACAACAAGAAAACTTCTTAGCTTGTCAGAAAAATATGCTCAGCAGAATATGACAGAAGTTAAAAACATATTTGACGATATTAGGATATTTCATGAAGAATTATCTAAAAGATTAATTTCAGATAAAGAAAATAAAAGGTTAAATCCTTTGATCAATTCTTATTTTAACCACATAAAAGATTTAGGAGAAGAAATTAATAGAGAAGAAAAATTGGAAAAAAGAATGCAGGATAGAATGCTAAGCTATGGGGAGCTACTATCTACGGCTATTATGACCAGTGCTATGGTATCCATTGGTTTAAAAGCAAGATTATTGGATTCAAGAGAGTGCTTTATTACTGACAGTTCATTTACCTGTGCAAAACCGTTAATCAAAGAGACCTATGAGAAGATCAATTTGTTGATTCCAAGAGTTTTTGAGAAAGGAGAAATTCCAGTAATTCAGGGATTTATTGGTTCCAATCCTGATGGGGATACAACTACTTTAGGATTTGAAGGGTCAGATCTTACTGCTTCTCTTGCAGGGGCAGCTCTTGGTGTTGATGAGATACAAATATGGAAAGATGTTTCCGGAATTATGACAGCTGATCCTTGTCTTTGTGAAAAGGCAATAACAGTTGATAATATTACATTTAAAGAAGCTTATGAGCTTTCAAAAGCTGGAGCAAAAGTTCTTCATCCCCGGACCACAACTCCGGCAGCGGAAAAAGAGATACCCATAAGAATTAAGAATTCAACCAAACCTGAGGCTAAAGGTACGTTAATCAACAATCAAAATATTAATACAGGTTTCAGTATAAAATCAATTGCTTGTAAAATTGTAAATGATAAGGCCTTGGTTTCATTGATTGGACAGGGAATTACCCATAGACAAGATTTTATAAAAGATATTATGGAACAGGTAAAAGAATTTTCATGTAATCTCGATAAAAATGAGAGTACAGATGTCCTGACTTTAATTTTTCATAAAGCTGATATGAAGAAAGCGGTTGAATTTTTACATGATGTTGTTTTTTAGTTAGTTAGGTTTATAAGGTTTATTTTTGCAAATTTTCTCAGGAAAAAGTTTTCTGAGTTTTTCCTGCTGTTTGTTAATACATGTGAAGGACAATAATATTTAAGAAGTAAATCTCCATCCTTTTTCTATTTATAATATTTTATCAATTCTATACCATCTTCATTAACTGCCATATAAAAAATATTTCCTTCGTTATCAATAGTAATATTTTTATTAGCGTAAATATATTTATTAGATGGTAATTGATCTAATGTTGTAACTTGCTTTCCATTTTTATCAAATATCATTATAATATTATTATCGTATTTATTATTTTTCTTTTTTAATCTCATTTTATCATTAAATAAAACATATGAATTATCAGAAAGATCTTGTTTGATAATTCTTTCATATTTAAAGTCCTCTGTAATAAATTTGTCTATATCAGCAAGTATATGATGATATTCTTTATCACCTATAGATTTTTTTAGTGTTTTATTTTTCCTTGTAGTAAGAATTTTACATTCTTTATCCCAGGGATCTATAGTCCCGTCAAAAATTCTACCAAGTTTACCAATAAAAAGATTACCATATTCAGTATTTTGATATTTTTTCTCAATTAGAATTGGTAAAGAATGGTTATTATATTCGAAATACAATTTTTGTTTATAGTCAACATTAATTTGTATTATTGCAAACTGATTACTGCGCCTCCAATCTCTTTCTATAGCTAAAAATAGTCTATAGAGAAGTATACCATTCTTATCATATTTTCTAATTTCACATAAATTTAAACCTGAGCTGTTTTTAGTTTGTATATAATTTTTGTAGTATTTACATATTTTTGGATCTTGGTCTAATACATATATATTATTCTGGTGATCAATACATAAATCTTCTCCTGTTTGTTTCATTCCTTCATCAATTTTAATGGTTTTCATGTAGTTTCCATTGGGATCAGTCTTTATTATTCTTCTTTTTTGAGTATCGAGTATGTATACATTACCGTCTTTGTCCACATTAATAGCTGCCGGGCCGAATATTAAACCACCATCTTTATAAAATCCTAACTCATATGATGTACTTATTGGTTTTGTTAATTTAGTATCATGATGATATAACTTTTTAGATTGATAATTTACCTGAGCAATAACTAATTGATTAAAAAATATAAATAAAAAAATTATCATATATTTTTTAATATTTTTGTTACATTGAATAAACATGGAATATCCTCCTAAAATTAAAATAATTCTTTTTTTGCTTAACCAACTTTTTCCCTCCGATCCAAATTTTTCTTCAACTCTATCATGGTTAAATATTCCAATCTTCTTGGAAAACCTGAGCTGCCGAAATTTAAAGATTATTGAGTCAATTTGTACTTCTTGATCTTCCTCCCTAATTGAGTCATTACCTCTTCACCATCGTTTGAGATGTGAATACTCAGGCGATATCCCTTAAATTTTTCATCAGTAAAAACCTTTTTCCAGGCAGGCACACAATTGAAATGATATACGGTTATTACAACATTCTCGATTCTCTTTCTTTTCGCTTCTAAAATAGCAATCATCTTTTTTTCTGATGAGATATCCATTCCTCTGATTGTTCTATTTTCTAGATCAATGATATATCTATTTCCTTCTTTTCTGGTATTATGATGAGACAAGCCATAAGTTGCTAGTACTTCTCCATCTTCGGTACTTATCAATTTTAAACTAATGCCTTCATTTAAAGCAACATATTCTCCATCGGATGAAAAAAGAACACCTGCTATAGTATTAGGATACTTTTTTATCAATTTTCCATTTATGTTTAGAAGATACATGGTATTTTTTTGTTCTTTGTCTCTATTGTAATCATTCCTGTGATAAGACATGATAAACCTATTATCCGGGGAAATATGAATGGTATAACACATAGTCTCCTCACCAGGAAATTTCCAGAGTTCATTTCCCAGATTGTCAAATAATATTATTCCTGATTTATTTGGAAATATTTCTTTATTATAATCTGTAATACCTACAGCAAAATATTTTCCATTATTAGAAAACTTACAAACATAATCTCTTTTTGAGGGGTCCCATTCACTTGTTTGAAAAATATCAACAGATTTAATCTTCTCACCATTCGGTTTGCAAAAAATCAATAATCCTTCTAATCCATCAATTTCTACAACAGAACCATCATAATCTGATATAATATATGCATTCGAGTAAGCATCCGATTGTTCTTTCTTAGTTTTAGTCCACATACGCTTACCATTAGCATTAATAAGCTCATACTGATATAGACCATCATGTTCTTCAATAACACTCTCCTTAATTACTGTAGTGATAATCACGTATTTCCCCTGGTCTGAAATTCGTTTTACTCTGTTTTTAGGTCCTAGTTTTATTTTATGAATAAGATTGTTTTCCTGAAAGAATTTTACTTCATCATCCATTTTTCTGTCATCCGGTAATTTTTTCTTGCTTACGACAACACTAGAAAAATCAATAGATGTTTTACCCTTATGAGAAAATTTTATCACTCGAATATCTTTTTCCAGTTCCTTATCGGTCACCTCCTTGTACTCAAGTGCCTTTCCTCTTCTCCCCCGGAATTCGTTCCATTTTTCCTGGCCAAAAACAAGGCTGTTTAAGGCAAAAAAGATGACTGTCATGATGATTTTTGATTTGTGCTGTTTCATTGTACATTCTCCTTAACTTTAATCTATTGAATAAAATTTAGTGATTGTTTTTTGAAATCAAATACAACACCTTTTCTACTTTTTTTGGCAATCAAAGCCATCGTTTCGGGATCTAAAATTTCTGGAAGTGGTTTTTTTGTGTTTAAATCAAAGCCAATTAAAAGTGAGTGTGTAACGTATAGACTTCTGTTAATTTGTAATATTATTTTATTATTATCAATAAAAGTTTCTTGGAAAGAATTACCCCCTCGTTTAATACTTTCAGGTACAAAATTTCCAATCTCTTCTCCTGTTTTTACCTGAAAGATGCGAATGTTTATGTTGTCAAGCACTATTAAATAATTTCCAACAATTCTTACGTCTCTTACAGATTCAAAATCATTTTTTTCCCAGAGTAATTCTCCCTGGTTGTTAAGTATTTGGATCACATAAGGTGGGCTAGGACCTCTCTCAGTATTGCTTGCATTATAGCCAACTACTGCAAAAAAATTACCATCGGATGAGAGATAAAGATTGTTAAAAAATTGCGATGTATGAAAATTTTTACCGTTTCTTGAGTTAAGTTGTCGTTTAACAATAAATGATTTTGTAGGAATATCATATATTAGAAATGTGAGTGCACTCTTCGGTTTTTTCCATCCAACTTTTGTTTTTCTTACAAGATCGATTGCTTCTTTGATCTTTCCTTCTTTACGTAACTTATGGTACTTATCGGCAACCTCAAATGCAAGTGCTGTATCCCTTGTTGCTATTTCTTGTTGAAGTAAAAGGGCAACTTTTCTATTATTTATAAATCCAGCAAAAAAATAATCATATTCATTTTTTATTGAGTGGGAAATTTCTTTACCGGTGGCTAAGTCAAAAATTTGAAATTTACCGTGAAAATCTTCACCGCTGACTTTTGTTGTAATTCCATATATTCCACCTTCTAATTGTGTAATACCAGGAGAGGTTATCCACTTTTCCCATAATTTGTTTCCTTTTTCATCAAAACAAACATTACATTCTTCGTTTGCCATATTATAATCATGAACTGCAATAATCTTATCAGAATTTTCAGCAAGTGCAATACGGTGAATTTTTTTAAAATTCCCTTTTTCCCATAATTTCTTACCATTGAGGTCATAAACAATAATTTCACCTGAACCATAAGGACCTGTTTTACTGCCTGTTATTGCAACCTTGTTACCTGCATGAAATGCACTAAAGTCTTTGTAAGGTACTTCTTTTACCATAGTCTTTTTTTGAGATTGAAAAAGTAATGTGTTTAAGGATTTTTTTTGGGGATAAATTTTAATTGTCACCAAGCTTAATCCAAGACAAATTATAATTATAATTTTCTTCATTTTTTTCTCCTTTTTCTTCTTTTTTTAGTTTTTGTAGTATCAAAAGTTTTAGATTTTTTATCGGGGTGAAGAAACACCCCATCAATTAAAAAATGTACTCATATTTCTTTTCATTGTATTCCTTTTATCAATGCCTATAAATTTTAGCCTAACATTTATTGGTAATAAAAAAATATCCTTACTTAATTAAGAAACATTATTTTTTTTGTTTCATCCAAGTATCCATTGCTAATCTTGATCTTATTCAGTTGAATTTTGAATGAGCTCTATATAATAGGCCTTCACAAGTGTAAAAATTCAATATGAAGAATAAAAAAAATGTATTTATACATTCATTTTGTTATGTTTTCCAAAAAGTACAGATTTCCTACCTACGAAAAAAATATGTGAAGATTTTTATATTTTTATAATTAAGAGAAAATAAATGACATTATCAAGTAAAAATAGTAAATCAAGAAAAAATTGATAATCTGTAGAATTGAACGTGCCAGGTACTTTAAAAGTGCCTGGTACGTATATTATGCAGTAAATGTCATGCCTGTGGAGGCAGGCTTACAAGGGGATTATGGTGAGTGTTTTACATATGCCGGTTCATTTACCTATAAACTCCTCCTCCCCTGGATTCCCGCTTTAGCGGGAATGACAAAATGATTATTAGGAAATTTCCTGTTTATAGATGATCTTAACAATGGATAATAAAAGGAAGACTCACACAACAATTTTCCCATCTTTCAAAATTGTTTTTCCATCAATTATCATAGTAGGATTGAGTAGTACAGCGTCATTATGGCAGGGTACATCATTATTTCCACCAAAAGAGACATTATTACCAAATCCAATATGTACACTACCTTTCACTTTTTCATCTTCAAGTGTAATACCAGTTAATTTTGCATAAGGATTGGTGCCTATTCCAATTTCTGCAATATTTTTACATTCCCGTCCATAAGGTCGTAGTATTTTCCTGATTTTTTCTACCTCAACACCACCAGTAATACGAATTCCATAACCGTCTTTTATAGATACTTTAATAGGAGTTTTTAGTAAGCCGACTTCAGGAAAAGAACCGTCAATAATTAATGTTCCTTGGGCAGAACCCTGTACAGGACCAATACACGCCTCACCTGCAGGAATATTGGAAAAGTTACCAGGCTTATGGATCATGCCCGTATCAGAATAGCCCTTTTTTCTGGAAATGGAGCAGTACAGGTCTGTTCCCTTGGGAGTGGTGAGATGTATTTTTTTCCCTATAGTTAAAATGTCAGCAAGCTTTCGACTTGTATTTATTAATTTCGTATAATTCCCCACCAGGTTTCTTTTTAATATATTTTCCGTAATTCGAGGCATGCTGGCTATACGTGTACCAGATTGAGAAGCCATTCTACGAGCTTTTATGTGTGAAATGGACTTGCTGGTAATCAGTGCGGCAACATCTGAATTTTTAAGGAGTTTATTTATTGTTGAAGAGGATTTGTAATTTCTATTTTTGATTGTAGGTAAAATAAGAAGAGATGAATTTTTAGTTAAGCATCTTGCCTTTAAATAAAACTCATAAGCCAGTTTACCTTGAGGATTATCAGCTAATATGAGGATTTTTTCATTTTTATTAATTTTGAAACAATCCTTTAAAACCGAAATAATTGCATGATGGAGTTCAACCATTGATTAATAGCTCATAAAAATATTTATTAGATGAGGTATACTATAATTGTTAAAATAATCCTAACAATTGTAAAAGTCAAGAAAAAAAGTAGAAAATAAACCTAGTTTTTTACATTGACTTTTATGAAAAAAATATATACTTTCATAATAGTTTTATCTAAAATATTTTAATATTTTATTATAATTATGGCGGGTATAAAAAATATAAATCTTGGACAATATGCTCCAAGGGATTCTATTGTTC
>CAYUAG010000118.1:0-10606 GCA_964442615.1 uncultured bacterium | reverse complement strand
CTTTTTGAACATACATGGGAAGTAATTTTTGAAATTCAATTACTTTTTCAAATTTTCTTTATCAGACTTGGATTCTCCATTTATTTATTAACTGTCAATATTGATCGTGATACTTTCCAGGGACCATCCTTTTGTAATCTCAATATCCTCATCAATTTTCCACTTCCTGTTATTTCTTTCTTATCTGTCTTGGAAATATATTTTCCGTTATAATTACCCCATTCATAGGCATATTCACCAATAATGTTAATTTCTTTAAAATCATGGTTGTATTCGACTAATTTATATTTTTTAAATATTTTAAAATTTTGTTCTAACATTCTCCTTAAATTCTTTTTACCTTGCACAATATCACCACTATCTGGAATCACTATTCCATCTTCTGTGAACAAAGACAACAATGTTTCCACATCTCCCTTAAGAGAAGCATTTTTATCTTTTTTATGAAGTTCTTTGATTGATTGTAATTTAAGATTTTTATTATTCATTTTATTACCTCCGCAATTTATAAGCACTGGTAAACTTAATGATATAAGGATGATAATGATGTTGTTCATATTAAAAACTCCTTTGTTATTTTGTAAAACAGTACCTTTTCATGCTTATGAAGATGCTATTCACCTTTGGAATATTATTGGGTGATATGAAGAATAAAGTGCCAGCAGAAAAAAATCATCTTCCCTTAATCTAAAAAAAAAATAAAATTTTATCCGTATAATTTAATCCGATTACTGAAATGCCTATTTAGTATTTTAAAATTTGAATCTATAAACATATATACATTAATTAAAAGTGAAGTGTAGATATTGTATCATAATAATTTAATCTTAGAATGTCAAGGAAAATAAATATATTTTCTTGACATTTGCCGTTGAATTTATCATATTAAAACTATATAATTTTAAATTTTTGATGGAGAGATATATTGGTATGGTAAGGATAAACAACTAAAATAGGTTGGAGGAAATGGCTGAGATTAGAGAAGTAAAACCGGTTAAACCCATCTGCGCTGTTACTTTTTCCAAACAAGTGAATGTGGAAAGTGTAATCTCGGAATTGGAAGGAATTCTGGGAAAGGTTGAAGAGAAGTCGGAAACCTATGCTTTTAATTATACTGATTACTATACCAAAGAGATGGGAATAGGGCTTAGAAAGTTTTTTTTAAGTTTTGTAAAGCTGCAGAAACCTGATTTTCTTGCGGAAATGAAAAACAAGACCAACACCATTGAGTCATCTTTTGCAGTGAAGGGAAAAAGAAGAATTAATCTGGATCCAGGATATCTGACCAGTGCAAAAGTTGTTATTGCTTCAGCCAAGGATTTTGCCCACAGAATCTACCTGGGTAAAGGAATCTATGGTGATCTGCAGTTACAGTATCGGCATGGCAGGTTGTGGCCGGAAAAATGGACCTTCCCGGATTATACTTCCCAGCCAGTGATTGATTTTTTTGAAAAGGTACGAGATAAAATAGCACAAGAGGAAAATATCCAATGAAAAAGAAGGTTAATTATAAAAGTGCTGGAGTAGATATCAAATCAGGAGAAGAAGCGGTAAACAGGATAAAATCCTTGGCTCGCTCTACATTTACTGATAACGTCATTACTGATATAGGTAAATTTGGTGGTTTTTTCTCTCTCTATGGTATTGATATGGATGAACCGGTTTTGGTTTCTTCTATTGATGGAGTAGGAACAAAGTTAAAAGTAGCTTCTCTAGTGGATAAACATGATACCATTGGTGAAGATCTGATAAATCATTGTGTGAATGATATTCTTGCCGGAGGAGCAACACCGCTGTTTTTTCTTGATTATATCGGTACCGGGAAAATAAGTCCTGAGATTATAGAACAAATTGTCTCAGGTATGGCTAAAGGATGCAGAGCAGCCGGATGTGCATTGATAGGTGGTGAAATGGCTGAGATGCCCGGTTTTTATCAAAAGGGAGATTATGATATTGCAGGGGCAATTGTTGGTATTGTTGACAGAAAAAAAGTCATTGATGGAGGCACTATAAAAAAAGGAGACAGACTTATTGGACTGCCCTCTTCCGGACTCCATACAAATGGATATTCACTTGCCAGAAAAGTTTTGTTTGATATTGCAGAATTTACAGTAGATTCCTATATTGATGAATTAAGTGCAACTTTAGGAGAAGCTTTACTCTGGACTCACCGGTGTTATCTAAAGGTTATCTCACCCTTACTTGATAAGTATGAGATACATGGATTATCCCATGTTACCGGAGGTGGAATTTATGGCAATACCAACCGTATACTCCCTTATGGTTTGTCAATTGAAATTGATTGGACTGGCTGGGAAATGCCTGGGTTGTTTAAAATTATTCAAGAAAAGGGGAAAATATCTAAAGAAGAGATGAGAAGAGTTTTTAATTGTGGAATAGGGTATGTGGTTATTGTTTCAGAGAAAATAGTGCATTCAGTTATTAGAGAGTTGGAAGCCTTAGGTGAAAAACCAATAGATATGGGAAGAGTAGTATGAGTAAAGGTTCCAGTTCAAAACAAATGGATGAATTGATATAAGAAGGATACAATGCTGCAAATTATATTTGTTATAATACTTAGTTATATTGCCGGTTCCTTTCCCACGGCAATTATTATCAGCCGTTTAATTATGAAAGATGATATTCGGAATCATGGTAGTAAAAATGCGGGAGCTACTAATGTTTTTCGGGTAATGGGATGGAAACCTGCCTTTTTTGTGGTAATAGTAGATATTGCAAAGGGAATTTTGGCTGTACTTTTAATATCTAAAATCGCAGACCCTGCTCTGTTGGATGAGACAGTAATTAAAATAATTGCTGGTTTCAGTGCAATTATTGGACATATCTGGACAGTCTTTGCCGGGTTTAAAGGTGGAAAAGGGGTGGGAACCGCATTTGGAGTTTTTTTAGGTTTGGCTCCTGTTGCTTCTTTGATTTCTTTTGGAGTATGGGTGTTGTTGGTATTATTGACCAGGTATGTATCTGTGGGATCTTTGAGTGCAGGATTAGTATTCGGGCTGGTCTTGATTATTAAACAATACTATGTTAATGCTGAAGTTCCAGTACCGATAATGATACTTGGAGGTGTGATTGTACTGTTGGTATTTTATACCCACAGGTCAAATATTAAGCGGTTACTACGAGGAGAAGAGAACAGATTAGGTGAAAAAAAGGATTAAATGGAGATGACTGATTTTAGCACAAAAACTAAAAATATTGCAGTACTAGGTGCAGGAAGCTGGGGTACAGCTTTGGCTGTTCATCTTTTTAAAAACGGCCATAATGTGTTTCTCTGGGAATTTTTTAAGGAGAGGGCTTTAAAGATTGATTCTACCCGCCTGAATCCGGAGTTTCTTCCAGGGGTAAAAATTCCTGAACAGATTGTTGTGTCGTCTGACCTAAAAGCTGCAGTGTTTGGTAAAGATATTATACTCATTGTGCTTCCTTCTCATATAGTACGTCCCATATGTGAAAAACTTGCCCGTTTTCCCTTAGACAATTGTTTACTAGTAAGTGCGAGTAAAGGAATAGAGAATGATACTCTGTTACGGATGTCTGAGGTTTTTAAGGAAACTATTCCTGATTTATCTATGGACAAAATTGCGATATTATCAGGTCCCAGTCATGCAGAAGAGGTAGGAAAAGGTCTTCCTACCGTAGTAGTTGTAGCCTCAACTAACCATGAAACATCCTGTTGTATTCAAGAAGTTTTTATGAGCCCTTCTTTCAGGATTTACACCAACCTGGATGTGGTGGGAGTTGAATTAGGGGGATCATTTAAAAATGTAATTGCTATTGCAGCTGGAATCAGTGATGGAGTAGGCTTTGGGGATAACACCAAGGCTGCTTTGCTTAACAGAGGTATTGTTGAGATTACCCGCTTGGGAACAGCTATGGGGGCTGATAAGAGTACATTTGCAGGTTTATCAGGTATGGGAGATTTAATTGTCACCTGTATCAGTAAACACAGCCGGAACCGTTATCTTGGTGAGCAGATAGGTAAAGGAAAAAAATTAAATAAAATTATTGAGGAGATGGTTCAAATTGCAGAAGGAGTTCGTACAACCAGATCCGTTTACGATCTTTCAAAAAAATATGGGGTAGAGTTGCCCATAGCTACAGAAGTTTACAGAGTTCTTTTTGAAGATAAGAATCCAAAGAAGGCAGTTTATGATCTTATGACCAGAGATGCAAAAAAGGAAATGTGGGGGTGATTTTGCATTCAGTAATTAAGCATAAATAATTAATAAGATAACAGAAGACAGAAGATAGAAGATAGAGGTTAGGGATTAGTTTTTGGACGGTAACCTCAATACATTGACAAATAATTTTTTTATCTAACCTCTGAAATTTAAAGACGAATAACCAACAATTTTGCAGCAATAATGTATGAATAAATCAAGGTGATTTTTGATAATCAATATTAAAGAATAGGAGTATTATGAAAAAAGTTTACATTGTAGAGGTTGGAAAATATGAAGGGAAAGAAATTTCAATATCAGGATGGCTTTATAATAAACGTTCAAGTGGAAAGTTGTTTTTTCTTTTAGTTCGGGATGGAACCGGACTGATACAATGTGTTGTGTCTCAGGCTGATGTTCCTGAACAGACATTTAAAGCTGCAGAAGAGATAACTCAGGAATCATCATTGATTGTAACTGGAACTATATCTTCTGATAAAAGAGCACCTGGGGGATATGAACTTCAAGCAAATAATGTAACCATTAATCAACTGGCAATAGATTATCCTATAACTCCCAAAAAACATGGTACTTCATTTTTAATGAATCACCGGCATTTATGGCTGCGCTCTTCCCGTCAGACAACTATACTAAAAATTCGTCATGAAATTATTAAAGCCTGCAGAGACTTTTATGATGAGCGGGGATTCACGCTTGTAGACACTCCGATTTTTACTCCTGCTGCCTGTGAAGGAACAACCACCCTTTTTGAAACTGATTATTTTGGCAGTAGAGCCTTTCTAACGCAAAGCGGTCAGTTGTACAGTGAAGCTTCAATTGGTGCTTTAGGTAAGGTGTATTGTTTTGGACCTACATTTAGAGCTGAAAAATCCAAAACCCGCCGTCATCTTACCGAGTTCTGGATGGTTGAACCGGAAGTTGCCTGGGCGGATCTTGATGATAATATGGATTTAGCTGAAGAGTTTGTAACCTATATTGTTCAGCGTGTCCTGGAAAACAAGCAGGAAGAGTTGGAAAAAATAGAGAGAGATACATCCATACTTGAAAAGGTGGTTCCTCCCTTTCCCCGTATTTCTTATGATGAGGCAGTAAAAATACTGCATGATAAGGGTGAGGATTTTGAATATGGAAGTGATTTTGGAGGAGGCCATGAGACCGTAATTTCTGAGAAATTTGGTAAACCTGTCATGGTACATCGTTATCCTGCTAAAATAAAAGCATTTTATATGAAGCATGATCCTGAAGATGATTCCAAGGCTCTGGGGGTTGATGTATTAGCTCCTGAGGGGTATGGTGAGATTATTGGGGGAGGACAGCGTGAGGATGATTATGATACTCTGGTGAAAAGAATAAAGGAGCATAATTTACCTAGGGAAGCATTTGATTGGTATCTTGATTTGAGGAAATTTGGTACTGTGCCTCATTCCGGTTTCGGACTTGGTATTGAACGTACAGTTGCCTGGATTTGCAATCTGTCCCATGTAAGGGAAACTATTCCCTTTCCCAGATTAATGCATCGTTTACGGCCCTAATCGATTTTCTAATATTGGGTCGGTTTAAAAATTAACTTTGCGGTCTCTGAGTTAAGATATGATTTTTTTATTAAACGCAGAGTTTCCTGGTAATGCCAAGAGGTTAAAAAATAAATAGTAATGTAATTTTTGTGAGTAGGTATGAATAAATATATAAATTATCTAATTTTTTCCTTGGTAATACTGTTTTCTATGGCACAATTGGATGCAGAAGTATATACAATCCAGGTGAATAGAAAACATGAAGTGATAATGATAGATGCAGGAGAATTTTCTTCCCTTGTTGGACAGGATATTGAAAGTATAAAGATGTATCGTTTCCTGAGTATTATGGACAAATGGGAACCGATCCCTTTCCAAATAGATGAATTTGAAGATTTTTCTTACAGCAGTAAACAAAGTGGTGTTCTAGAGAGTAGCGATAAGATTCTTTTCCTGGCCAAGGATTTGGGTGATAAAGCCTCCATAATCCAGTGGGTAGATGATGTTGAAGCCGGGAACCATAAAAGGATTACCCTTATTGCTGTTGACCCTCTTACCCAGGATACAGGATTTGCTTATATTTATCTATCCCGGGATCTTACCGACTCTGGAGTACAATATCTTTCCTATAATAAACAAGAAGATTTTGTGGAATCAGCGGATTATTTTATTTCTCATGGAAAATACGGACTTCAGGATTCTATATTGTTTAAGTCATCATGCGGGGGTGACAATATTGATTTCTTTGATACCCAGAAACTGCGTTTTAAAATAAAAATTATAGTCGATCTTGGTATTTTGGGAAAAATAAAGAAAACAGTACTTATAACTGAGGAGACCAGAAACAAGACTATCACTATAGTTGGATTTCCTCTTGATATAAATTTTAAAAATACTGGTATAGAATATTCCTGCACAGGAACAATCCGTTTGCAGAGAGCAGCTATTTTTGAGATCAGGGTTGATGGTGATGGGATCGGAGTTCATGAGAGCAGTGAAATCTATCTGAAAACTTATTTTTTTCCCTATTATGTTGAATGGAGTGCTGAGGAGATCACCATCCCAGAGTTTGATAAAGGGAAGATACAAATGATGCGTTTCTCCGCTGACCTTAATGAAAATAGTACAGGAATGATGTTTTATAATAAATACAATACTTCAGGAGTGAGGATCGACGGAATTAGTTCATCTATTGATACCACCATTGAATGGGATTATAACTGGTATTTGATCCATGCTGATCCCGAGTATAGTGGCTCAGATTTAACCACTGGTTCAATTTTATCGATCATGGATCTGAAAGGATCATCACTTGGTGATGACCAGGAAATGTGGTTTTGTGATGATGCTTCTTATGATAGTGATGATACCGGAGATAAAAGATGTTTCGGGGATATTGGTGTTCAGATAACAGGTAATTCAATTTCCGGTCAATTAAGTTTTTTAAACAGAACCTACTATGTTCCCGAGAATTTAACCTACACCGAAGCTGAAGAAAAAATTGAAAAAGATAAACATCCCCTTGAAATTAGCAGTCAGTCTCACTATCCCTTACATATCACAGTTATTCCCCTCCAGGGTGGACAGGTGGAGGTTGAAACAATTACTGATTCTACACGTGGTCAAAGCATAGTTAAGGTGACTGCTGTTCCTGCAGATAATTATGAATTCGATTTTTGGTCAGGGGATTACAGCGGAACAGTGGATACATTGCAGATAACTATGGACAATCCCAAATATATTACAGCCCATTTCATTAGATTAAGAGAGATTACTGTTACAACTAATCCTCCAGGAATGGATTTTTTTGCAGACCATGAAATCTATACAGCTCCTCATTCATTCCATTGGCGGGAAGAGAGTTCCCATGAACTAAGAATTGATTCTTTGATGCAGCCACATGAAAATTTCCGTTATATTTTTTCAGAGTGGAGTACAGGAGAGGCAAGATATTTTAATTATATGGTACCGGAATATGATGAATTAGTAACCGCAGATTTCATCACTGAATTCAGAGTATATACAACAGTTAATCTGGAAGAGGCCGGATCAGTTATTATAACTCCTTCCGGGGAATGGTTTGAACAAGGTTCTCAGTTAAAATTTGAAGCTTTTCCCCAGGGATGGTATACTTTTATCAGGTGGAGTGGTGATCTTGATCAAGAAGAAAATCCGGTAACAGTCAGCGTGGATTCTTCTCTAACGGTTCAGGCAATTTTTGGAAATTATCCTCCCCTAGTTGTATTACCTGATACCTCATTTAATGAAGATGATACCCTCACCCTATCTTTTGATACCTTTGATCAATGGATTTCTGATATGAATAATCCGGATTCAACCTTGAAGGTTTATTTTCAAGGGGGGAATTATATTACCCTTTTTTCAGATTCCTCTATCAAAGAGATTACAATATTTTCAAAAAACAGTAACTGGTACGGAATTGATTCTCTCCAGGTAAAGGTTGAAGACCCTCTTAAGGAAACTGGACAGGATTATCTGGTTTTAGAGGTGAATTCGGTTAATGATGCTCCTCAACCATTCTCACTTGTAGAACCTGCAGATGATTCAGAAATTACCGAATGTGCGGATTTCATCCATTTTAAATGGCAGAGTGCTGCAGATCCTGATCCAGGTGATAGTGTGAAATATGTTTTTGAATTGGATACGACCCTGGATTTTGACAGTTCTATTCTTATCAGAAAGGATGATTTGAAGGATATCAGTTATAAATGTATATGGCCGGATTTCTACCAGAATTCTATCTATTATTGGCAGGTAACAGCAGTGGATACCTCTGACAGTACAACCAAATGTGAGAAAATATTTTCTTTTTATTTAAATACTTCAGCTGTTGAGCAAACAGCAACCATTCCGGATAGATTTATTCTGCAACAAAATTTTCCCAATCCTTTTAACCACAGTACAGTGATAGGTTATGGACTGCCAGAGGCAAAAAAGATAGGTTTATGTATAATGAATAACCAAGGACAAAAAGTCTGTACTTTGATTAACCGCAGAGTAGAAGCAGGATATCACACGGTTAACTGGAATGGAAAGGATGAAAATAACAGAATTGTCTCTTCTGGTATATATTTTATTGTTTTTACAACAGAAGAGAGCTGGTTTGTCAAGAAAGCATTATTTTTAAAGTAGGCAAAAGGCAGAGGATAGAAGATAGACGGTAGATGATTAAAAAATTATAGGGATGAGAGTAAGGGGGGCAAACTTCTAAAAGCTAAAAACTGATTAAAAGGCAGAAGATAGAAAATAGAAAATTGAAGATAGAGGATAGAGCATAGAGTGGTCTTAAGGATAAAGGGTAGGGGAAGCTAATTTCTAATTTCTATTAACATACATCTGAAAATGTAAATTTTTACTAAAAAAAATTTGTTTAAAAATTAGAAAGAGTCACTATGGACAGGAAAGTACAAATCGGTATGATTGGGGGGAGAGAGGTTACAGCAGAGATAATTAGATTGGCAGAGAAAACCGGTGAACTTATTGCAAAAAGGGGCGCTGTTCTTGTATGCGGCGGACTTGGTGGTGTAATGGAAGCTGGATGCAGAGGAGCAAAAAGAGGGGGAGGAATAACAGTGGGAGTACTGCCTGGAGATTATATTAGGGATGCCAATCCTTATGTTGATATTGTCCTGCCAACTGGCATGGGAGTTGCAAGAAATTCAATTATTATACATTCTTCTGAAGCAGTAATTGCTGTGGGCGGTAAGTATGGCACCTTATCAGAGATTGCCTTCGCTTTTCAAAAAGGGATTCCGGTTGTTTCTTTGAAAAGCTGGGATTTTGATGAGGCAATAAAACAAGCTTCTTCCCCAGAGGAAGCAGTAGAGATGATATTCAGAGAGTTGAATTAGAAGTCGATTTTTTATTAGCATAGAAGGATAATGCTATGGATGTAGGTGCGCATATTATAGTCTCCGGAATGGTTCAGGGTGTAGGATACCGTTATTTTGTGTCTCGAACTGCCAGGAGAATGAATTTAACTGGATGGGTCAAAAACCTTCCTAACCAAGAAGTTGAGATTGAAGTTGAGGGTCCTAAAGGACTGATCGAATCCTTGATAAAAGAGCTTTCTACTGGAAATTCCTGGGCAGTAGTGAGAAATGTTGATGTAAACTGGGGTAAACCAGCCGGTCAATACAGTAGTTTTGATATAACTTTTTAAATAGTATAATAGGGAAAGGAATGGATAGTTTAAAAAATTTAATCAGAAATGTACCGGATTTTCCTAAAAAAGGCATTGGATTCAAGGATATTACTACTTTGCTTAAGGAACCGGAAGCTTTTAATCAGACAATTGAAAAATTATGTGAGCCATATAAACATAGTAATGTAGATATAGTAGCCGGAATTGAATCCCGGGGATTTATTTTCGGTGGAGCAGTAGCTGTTGAGCTTAATGCAGGATTCGTTCCTATAAGAAAAAAAGGAAAACTGCCAGCAGAAACTCTATCTGAGGAGTATTCACTTGAGTATGGAACAGATGTTGTAGAAGTACATAAAGATGCAGTTAAAGGAGGAATGAAAGTTTTACTAGTGGATGATTTACTGGCCACAGGAGGAACAGCAGCAGCTTCGGTTAGATTAATAAGAAAGTTAGGTGGTGATATTATTGGGGCAGCTTTTGTGATTGAATTAGGTTTTTTAGGAGGAAGAGAGAAATTGGAGGATGTACCACTTCATATATTGATAAATTTTAATGGAGAGTAATTTTAAAAAATATTAAGAATTAACTTGACTTTTTAGATTATGATAGATAATTTAACTTATTAACGTTTTATAAATTTGTAATAACTGTAACTTAGACTGAAAAATATTAGATCCTGAATATTGGAATAATTAGTATTTTTTTTAAAATTTAAGGTTTAATTT
>CAYUAG010000117.1:0-10748 GCA_964442615.1 uncultured bacterium | reverse complement strand
TCATCAATATCTTCAGGAAATTTCATATTTACTTTAACATTCTGATGCAGGAAACTAAACTCAGCAAGCACTTTGTAAATCAGTGCCCTTCTTTTACCTTCACCTTTCCAATAACCGATCCAATTAATCTCTTTTTCTTTTTTAATTGGTGGTTGTACACCCCCATCTAGATTTACTTTCTTTACAATATTTGTCAATTCCTGGGTATCATATTTCCTATGCCTATAAAATGAGCATTGAACAAGGAATAAAATTCCCATCAAAAAAATAAATATTTTTATCTTATTAAACATAAATTTTCTACCAATATTTTTAGCACATAAATATTTAAACAATATTTACATAATGAAAACAAATAAATCGGGTAATTAATTAGTTTAGACATTCACTAAGCCCTAAAAATTCAATAATTTATGATTATAAAATGTCATTAAATTATCCTGATAACTATTTAGATGCCATTCAATCTTTCTTAAGCATAAATCATGCCTAACTTTTATTTAGGATTAATTGTTTATAAGCCATTTTGTACTCCTTTTAGTGTTAAGAATACCAACTTTTAAATATTCTAATTTCAGATAAGAGAAAAAAACTCACCAGGAACAAAAATCTATTGATCTTTCATATAGTTACAGATATCCTGTTATACAAATACAAAATAAAAATTTGTCAAATTTTAAACTTAATATTTATTAAAGAGATCATCACATTAATTATTTTGATATTGGCAGGTTTTAATGCAGCTTTTTATGTAGATCGTATTATTAAAGTTGTACTTAACTGTAGCAATAAAATCTATAACATTACAGATCCAGTTATCTCTCCAACAAAAGATAAAAAATAACTGATACTTGTTAAATATAAACATATGAATATTGTACCTACAACTTCATACTATGAAATTAACACTTCTTAGCAATGAAAATTATCCAAAGGAATTTTGTAATCCAAAAACTCTATAAAAAACTGCTAATCTGCTAGAATAAATACAAAATAAAACTATGCAGATTCCCTTTTTATTAATTCAACATCAAGAATCCTATGTCTTTGCAATTTTTCTTTTCTATCGACAATATCTAATAACATCTCTGCAGAAGATTTCCCCAATTCATAAATTGGTTGTCGTATGGTTGTTAAGGACGGTTTCACATAGGTTGCAAGTTCAATATCATCAAATCCAATGACTGCAATATCTTGAGGTATTCGTAAATTTCTATTCTTTATACGTTCCATAACTCCAATTGCCATATAATCATCTGAACAAAAAATTGCTGTAGGAATCGTATTACCTTTAAATAACTTTTCAGATTCAATAAATGCCTTTTCTTTAGAAAAATCACCATAAATTATCCATTCATCAGGACAATTTAAATTATATTTACTCGTAGCAATTTTAAAACCTTTCATCCTATCCCTTGCATTTGTTTCATCCATACTTCCAGCAACAAAAGCAATCCTTCTATGTCCAGAATTATATAGATACTCAACAGCCATCTCTGCACCTTTAATATTATGAGAATCAATATAATAAATTTTATCTGAAGAACTTTTATAATTAACTAATACAAATGGAAAATCTACTTCAACAAGCTTTTTAAGGTTGGGATTATTAATCTTGGTTTTAACTAAGATCATACCATCTAAAATCTTTGTTCGAGCAATATTTAAGTAGGAAGTATCAGACTTCTGGGAAATATCAACCGGACATAATATAATTTTATAATCATTTTGTAAGGCAACATCAGTAACTCCACTAAGAATTTGAGCTATATAATTATCTAAGAACATGTGCTCAATTTTGGGAATTATCACCCCAATAATTTTGGTTTGCTTGCTTGCCAAGCTTCGTGCAATAAGATTGGGATGATACTCCATTTGATTGATAATCTTACGTATACGCTCAGCAGTTTTAGGTGCTACCTGTCCCTTCCCACTTAGTACACGAGAAACTGTCATTTTTGATACTTTTGCCTTTTTTGCAATATCTGCAATGGTAACTTTCATTAAAAATTCAAATTCCCTTTTAAAGCATCCATATAAAGTGCTGCGGCTCCTAGTAATGCAATATTATCATTTTCTGATTTTTCTATAGCTAAATTTTCTATTGAACGTTTATAGGGGAAAGATTGCAGTTTCTTCCATAATGAATCCTTAAAATATTTAAAAGATTTACTAACTGAGCCACCAAAAATTATGGCTTCAGGATCAACTGAAAAAAGAATTGCTATTATTGCATCACCAAGAAAATTACCGAACTGTTTAAAAATTTTTAATGCTTCCTTATCACCTTCTTTCGCACGCTTAAACACTTCTCTACCTGTAGAATTATGAATACAGTTGAAAAATTTTCCACTGCAGTAATCCTCGATAATTCCGTCTCCATAGGGAAGAGAACCAAATTCTCCCGCTCCACAATTAGATCCGGAATACAGTTTGTTATTAATAATTATCCCAGTACCAATTCCTGTTCCCAGAGTTATACCAACCATATTTCTATATTTTTTTCCTTTTCCAAAATACTTTTCACCAACTGCAAAACAATTGGCATCATTATTAATATATACCGGAAGGTTGAAATGTTCCTCAACTATTTTCTTGAGAGGTACTTTCTTCCAGGAAGGAATATTTTGAACATTATATACTATACCCTTCTCTAAATCAACGAGACTGGGTACACCTATCCCGATTCCTACTACATCCGGATCATAAACAGATTCTATGGAACCAATAATCATATCAACAATAACTTCTTTATTACCATCTGATTTAATTTCTTTTTTATCATTCTCAACAATTTTACTATCATTAATTCTACCTGCAATAACATTTGTTCCTCCTAAATCCACCCCAATTACTGATTTCTTAATCATTTAAACTCCCTGATTTCAAATTTATTCAAAAAATTTTTAAAGGCGACAACATTATCTCTATTTGTTAAATCTTATTCAAAAATAGTTTTATTCTTTATAAGAGGTTTTGACCAAAATCCTATACTAAAAATATACCCTAATGTTACATACATAAACATCATACCAAATCTCAAACCAATATAATCAGCAAGCCAGCCAATTACTGCAGGAACGATTGCTCCTCCGATAATTCCGGTACATAATATTCCTGAGAAAGTACCATGCTCCTTGGGAACTGAATTCAAGGCCAGAGAAAAAATAATTGACCACATAACAGAGTAAAAAAATCCAACAGCTGGAAAAGAATATGTGACAATAGATACGGGACCGAACAAAGACACGGTCAATGAAATAATAGCTAATACTGAGGCGATTTTTAAAATATTTTTACTGTCAAACATTTTGAGAACAATCACTCCTACTCCACATCCTATGGTAAATACCAGCCAAAAATTAGCTACAACACTGGCCCCAACAGTTTCAGGATTTACATTATGATAATTTTTTAAAAATTCAGAGATCCAGTTTCCAATACCCTGTTCTGAACCTACATAACAGAATATTCCTATAAAATAGAGTAATACAACTTTCTTTTGAAACATTTGTTTATGAACTTCCCAGGCACCTACTTTCTCATCTGATTTTAATTGGATTTTTGGAATTTTAAGTACTGCAATAATAATCACCATCATAGCTGTTATGACCACAAAAACCCAATATATTGAAACCCAGGATAGATGTTCAGGTGTAACTTTACTTATTAGATTGATAATAAAATTTTTGTCAATAGAATGATCTTTAAGACTAGCTACAAGATATGAATAAATATGTGGATCAACATATCCTGCACCGCTAAAAAACAGCTGAGCAATCACTGAATTCACTGCGAAATGCTCTTCTCCACCTGCTGCTCTAAGAACCGGATTAATGACAACTTGAAGCATGGCCATACCAACACCTATACTAAACAGACTTATGAGATATACTGGAAAATAGGGCAATAAACCAAACAATAAGGCAGCCATACAAGCTAATCCAAATGGAAATACCAGCATTGTTTTTCTATTAAATTTCTTTACCATCATACCAGATGGTATTGACATTACTCCATAGGCAATAAAAAAGGCGAAAGGTAATAATCCAGCAAGTCCATGTGTAAGACTATAACTTTCCTTTACATGGGGCAATACTGCATTAATAATATTTGTTAACAGTGAAATCACAAAAAAGATGATAACGATTAATATTACCATTCCTAAACTTCTGTTTTCTTTCATAATTATCCCTTTCAAACTAATTAAAATTCATCCTCCATAGTGATATAAGTTTAAATCATTATTATAATCTATCCAGAATATTCAAATATATTATATTCTTATTATCAAATTAATTATTAAGTAATCCCTTATCTATTACATACTGATGAGTAATAATTTTTATATTCCGTTTTTCAATAACATTTCTAACTTTTTTGTTTGTTAAAGCTTCAGTAATAGCAGCTCTATGCTCTGCCATATGTTTGTCCGCTTCAAATGCTGGGCTATTAATTGCCTTCATTTCTGGAGTATTTATACCAGGATGAACAACTAAATAATAAAGACGTCCAGGTTCCATTTGGTTTAGATAGTATATTAATGAATCAATTTTTTCCTCTGCAGGTACAGACCATAAACTAATTTCTTTAGAGATTTCCCTGAATTTCCAGTCTGGTACTAATCCATACTCTTTTACAAGTTCTTCTACCATATGTTTTAATTCTGGAGTTGCCACAGCAGCTCCCATATGACAAGAAGTGTGATTTATCCATGGGATTTTCTCAATTGCTTTCTCAATCTGTGCTTTTAATTCAATTCTCACTTCTTC
Organism: uncultured bacterium; assembly: GCA_964442615.1. Taxonomy (GTDB): domain Bacteria; phylum Zhuqueibacterota; class QNDG01; order QNDG01; family CAYUAG01; genus CAYUAG01. The sequence goes on along the minus strand of CAYUAG010000117.1, from coordinate 5,976 downwards.
TAAATCAATTTTTGCTCTTGCAATACAATAATTGGAATCAAATATTTTATCAAATACTGAATTTTTTTCCGTTCTATGATAAAAATAACCATCTTTATCTATGATAGTTGAATTATTCTTAATTGGTCCAACCGGACCCCACCTATAATTCATCCATTCTGAGGTAAGGGTTAAATGCACACCTGCTTCAATCTCAGGATTTTCTTTAAGAATATTTACTCCCTCATTAAACCAGGAAGGAGGGACCATAATTTCAGCAGAAGATAGTATTCCTTCCTGGAACGATTTGACAAAACCCATATTTGCCCCATGAGAGAAACCAATATCATCACCTCGTATAATTAACCATATTTCATTATCCGGGATTTTTTCATTATTTTGTGCCCCACATATTCCGACTACTAAAAAAATCATGATAAGGATCAGACATATCCTTATTGAATAGAAATTTCTTTTATTCATTATATCTCCTTTTTGTGCAAATTTTTCCCCTATTCATCTTACCTCATCATTTGATATTCCACCCATTGATTTTTATTAGTGGTTTTTGACCTTCTAATGTTTCTTTATCAAACCTTGCTTTTATTACCCTTTTTTCTTCGGGTAATAAAGAAATATAATTATCATCCCAGAAAACAGGAAGTACACATTCACCTGATTTTTCCTTAACCAGTTTCAACTCAATAAAGAAAGCCAACTTGTCAGAAGTATTCTCCAGAGTTACCAAAGCATTCATTTTGTTCTCAGTAGATTTAAATTCGCTGCTTATCTCCACCTCAGCTTGAGGAAGACTGTTCAGCAGTGTAAAATCTGCAAATTTTTTTATTGGTGTAACAAACCATAATGAATTATCATAATCCATTATATCTTCATCAGAAGATAACCAGTAAAAATTATTACTGATCAAACTACCTGTCTTATCTTTTAATCTTAAATCAATAAAATACAGCTCATTGTTACGTATTTCATCCGGTAGAGGAAAAATCTTTTTAGATTTATTAGCAACAGCACTAACAGACAGCTTTCTATCCAGCTTAACTTCTGATTTATGAGTCAATACTTTTATTTCAGCAACCAGATCTTCAAAAGAATCCAGTTTTTGGTTTACTATATACACATTCCTGTTCTTATAATTATACACAATATTCAATGGTTCAAAAGCTGTTCTTGCACCGTAAAATGCACCACTGGGCATTAAATACCAGTCGTACAATTGCCAGTACATCCCAGCCCAGGCAGAATTCAGCATCCATTGAATGATACCTGTTGTGTTTGGTCTGTTTACTGCAAATGATTCATACATGCCCCGCATAGCTTCATAATTTGCCATCTGTGCCTTGAATAAAAATTCAGCAAGATTCTCAGGGTTACCATATCTTTTATTTAATGCTTCGTAATATCTTTCTATATTATCAAACTTATGACGGCTGCAGTGATAATTCCACATATCATTTTTCGGCCACAGATTTTCTTTGGGTATCATCTTTTTAAAGGATTCAAGAGGAGGTGGCTGCGGACCAGGACCTGTCTCAGTATTGAATCCATAGGCTCCTCCATTCTCTTTATCTTCATACCAGTAAATTGGAGGTACATAATCATAAGGCCCATTCATCTTTACTCCGGTGGGGCCACTCACTTCACTTTCTAGCCAGCCACATGATGCCAAAGTAGGACGGGTCGGATCGATCTTGGAAAGCAGTGAATAATACTTTATCTCAAGTGCGGGACGCGGTAGTATATCACTACCCAAAACCCAGACAAAAACACTGGGATGATTACGAAGCCACATTACCTGGTCATGCAGATAATCAGTAACTAAATTCATCTCTTCCGCAGTAATTATCCCACCGAACTTATCAACTTCTTTCCCGAGATAACCACTCCATTCCCATTGACAACTCCAACCAGGCATTATAAGAATACCATATTCATCCGCTAGATCGTATAATTTACTGCTGCTTCCCCAGAAACCTTCAAGCCGGATACAGTTCAAGTTCATGTGTTTGACATATTTTATTTGAGCTCTTAGCTTGTTTTCATCTTCTCGCAGGAAAAGATCATCCACCCATCCGCCTCCTCGTATAAGGATCTTTTTTCCATTGATTGTATACCCTCTATGGCCGCTACTGTTAATAAAATCTGAAACTTCTCGTATTCCAAACCGTACAGTTTCTCTGTCACTTACCGTTCCATTAATTTCCACTTTACAATCAAGATTATAAAGATTGGGCTCACCTATAGTATGCGGCCACCAAAGGTGTGGATTGGTGATCTGAAGGGCATCATATTCCTCTGGCTCAAACACAATCTTTTTCTTTTCCTCGGGAATCAAAAAATAAGAAGCTGTAAACCTTTTTTTTCCAATTATTCCCTTAACACTGCATTCAACACTTTTATCTGATAAATTAATCAGTTCAGCTGATACTCTCAGTTCAGCTTTCTTTAAGGTGTTAAGGTCTACATCTGTCTGTACAAAAATATTTTTAATGGATACAGACCCTGTTCTTTTCAACTGAACAGGCCGCCAAATTCCCATGTTTTCATCTGGTGGCCGTGGATTCCAGTCAACAAAACCAATAGTAAAATCTCCCGGTCGGGGAGGAAATACTTTTATTGCCAAAGCATTATTGGTTGAGGTAACATAATCAGAAATATCCAGACTAAAATTCCTGAAACTTCCAATTATGTTGTCCGCAGATGCAATCTTTTTACTGTTTAACCAGATATCCGCTCTGTAATTAATACCTTTAAAAATAAGTTGCACTTTTTCCTGCTGAGAATAATTGGGAAGATCAAACTCTGTCCGATACCACCAGGGTGACATAAATCTTTCCTTATCAATTGACGCCAGATTTCTTCCCTGAAAAACATCTTCATACTGTCCGGCCCTAACAAGATTTGCCAGAACTGTTGAAGGAACTTCAGCTGAAATCCAATTCTGAAATTCCCCGCATTTTGATATTTCCTCTCCTTTACTTTCTACCTCGAAATCGGATGCAATCTGCCAGTCTTGTTCTAAAATTATAGTAAAATTGTCAGTATTTTCTGATTCTGTACAACTAACCACATATATAATAACAGCAAAAATTAAAAAAAATACTCGTTTAATCAAAAGTAAATTTTGCATATTACATTTCATTTAAAACTCCTCCATTTTAATTGCATCTCTTTCGATATTTTTAAAATAATTAACTGTTCCTACCTTTAATTCTTCTGTTGCCTCTTCATCACATACTATAATTCCATGTTTATGAAGTTGGAGCATAGAAACTGTCCACATATGATTCACTCCTTCCTCCACACATTTCTGCAAAGCCCGGGCCTTGGAATGTCCACTGATAATAATCACCACCTCATCTGCATCCATCACCGTTCCCACCCCTACCGTAAGGGCCGTTAGAGGTACTTTATTGGGATCATTATCAAAAAAACGGGAATTAGCTACACGAGTATCATCTGTTAATGTTTTTATGCGGGTACGAGAGGAAAGTGAGGAACCCGGTTCATTAAAGGCAATATGTCCATCGGGTCCAATGCCGCCAAGGAAAAGACTAATCCCACCCAGATCACCGATTTTTTTCTCATATTCAGTACATTCTGCCTGAAGATCTTTTGCATTTCCATCTAAAATATTAATATTCTCCTCCGGTATATCTATATGATTAAAAAGATGCTCATACATAAAATAGTGATAACTTTGAAGATGATCTTTTAAAAGTCCAACATACTCATCCATATTAAAGGTTATTACATTTTTAAAGGATATTTCTTTCTTTTTATACATTCTGACAAGTTCTTTATAGGTACCAACTGGTGATGATCCAGTAGGAAGTCCTAGAACAAAAGGACGTTGAGTGGTTGGATTGAACTCTTTTATTCGTTTACAAATATGTTTTGCTGTCCAGACACTTAAGTTCTCATAATTATTTTGAATTATAATTCTCATACTTCAACTCCTTTGAGTTAATCATTTAAAATATTAAGACCTTTTATAAGAGGTGGATATTCAAGAGGATGCTCTAATCTACTCCAGCTTGTAAAAAGATGACCAAGTACTTTTGGATCATTAATAGTTTGAGAGTAGTGTATGAGTCTTGAGCATGCCTCAACATCCCTAAAGCTAGTCGGCAAAACACGGAATCCTTTACTGGTAAACATATTTACAGAGGGGTAGGAATCCCGAATTTCATAATGCCAGTCACAAATAATTATATCCTTAGGTATCATATCAACCGCTCCTGCAGTTCCATTAAGAGAACTTTCCCATTCTCCATAATCAAACTTGTTCCCATCAATCAACCGGTCACCCCACATAAGCATCTCTACTCCCTTCTCCTCTACCAGATGATGGTAAAAATCATTAACAACTCCAGCAAACACTTTAGCTGGGTCTTTATCTTTAATTATTGATTTTTCATTGTTGATAAGAAAGACCTCATCCATTCCCACATGTAAAGCACTGGCATCAAAGGCATCTATCAATTCATCAATAAGTTCAAAGATGATATCATGTACTTTTGGATTAAGGGGATTCCATTCTCTGCAGTATATATTCTCATTTTCAGGAAAAGCATTGGGAGTCATGTCAAACTCCGGATATTGAGTTAAAAGAGGAAATGTCTCTTTTGCCCAGGACTGGTGACCAAAGCACTGGAACTCGATTATTAATCTAATACCATTTTTTCCACATATATTTGCAAACTTTTTAGCTCCTTGTACAGTAATTTGCTCATCACCCTGTCTTAATTCAGGATGAGATCTATACTCAAAATGATAATCAACCTCTAAAATTAGAACATTAATCCCATTTTTTGCTAACTGGGGGATTTTCTCTGCAAAACTAGCAAGACTTATATCAGTATAATACCCAAGCAGATGCATGGCTTTCCACGTCTCTTTTTTCTCAGGTTCCACCATACCTTTTTTCAATCCAGCACAACCTGCTAATACTAAAACAAAAACTGTTATTATTTTACTTATCTTTCTCACTTTTTCTCCTCTTTATTTCAATTTACTGTATAAAAACAATTTCATTTGTAATTCTGCCTATTTTGTTCATCCTCACTAAAATAAACAGAAAAAGTATCCTTTACAAAGGATACTTTTTCTGGAGATGCGGCCAGACTCTTCCAATTCCAAAATACAACTCCCTTTGAGGGTTTTTTAAGGGCAGAAATCAATGCTTTCTTAAATTCTTCGATACTGAAATTTCTACCCAGATAGGCTTTACTTACCTGAATACTGGGTAAAACCGCTTTTCCCGATTCTTTCTGAATACTCTTGACAACTGAATGTATCCAAACTGCAGGTCTTTTCACCATATGATTATAACACATGGGAGAAATAAAATCCACATACTCTGACAATTGACTGAAATCCTGTCCGGCAATTAACTGAATTGCATTATTATAATCATTTTTTCTCCAGGGAATAGCATGCAGATTAATACTAATATCCGGTTTTACCTCTTTTGCTGCTTCTACTATATCTTTGACCATTTTAGTAATAATACTACATTTCCATTTTTTCCACTCTTCTTTGCAATTACTCATAATCCAATTGAAAACTATATCTTTCTGATTAACATTCATATCTTCAGGGAATTTTATTTCCGTATCATAACTAAACTTCTCTAAACAATGATTACATAAACATGTCATAGGCAAATTGTCTATTTTTGTATCAGGGTAGACCATTTCCCAGAATACAAAGAAACGAATAAAATCAATACTCAATCCATCTGGATTATTTCTTCTGATTATATCCTGTATAAATTGGTCTACACAAACAACAAAATCTTCTTCAATTTCATAATCACCCATCACTAGATTGACTGTTGATTCGACCATTGAATTATTGGCCCGAAATTGTACTTTATCATCTTTTCCTTCAATCAAAATGGCCTTACTGAAAGGATTTTTCGATTTCATTGCCAATGATGGAGAAAGATAACTAAAAACTTGTTTTAATAATACT
>CAYUAG010000116.1:596-10811 GCA_964442615.1 uncultured bacterium | reverse complement strand
TTATAATAAATAATTTACACAAGAAGATTTATAACTTTTATACGACTTCACCTTCAAGAGTATGAAATCATTATTAGGTGTTATTCTTATAATATCTCACCATTGAATTGTTATATTTTATTTTTTTAAACACTCCCAGATTTTAATGTTATCGAAAGTAGAATAGCACCCAGAGTTAACAAAAAACCCGATTACACCTTTTTCTAACAATTCATCTTCTAATCCAATTATAAATGTATCATTTATGTAACAATCAAAATTTGAACCAAAAGCAACAATACGAAAATTATTTTTAGAATTTACTCTATTTATATACGGAGAGGTCCGTAAAAGCATTATTTCCGACCATTTACCAGCTATCATTCTGTTAACTTGAAATCCACCGTCGCTATTAATAAAAAGATTATAACAATACTCATCTCCTTCCCCATATTCTCCCGAATGTCTAAAAATTATGCTAAATTTATTATATTTGGAACTAATTTCTTGAAATTTTACTTCGCCTTCAAGAATGAAATTTTCTATTTTGTCAAAAGGTGCAGGATAAAAACAATAGGTATGCCCTGTTTCTAAGTGGGTTGCATTTAAATGAAGTTTTCCATTGATATAATATTCACCTTTATTATAGGTAGGTGAAAGGTATTTTTTATTTTGCATATTATCTTCTAAAAGCAGTTTTCCCTTTATAACATTGGATAAAAGAGGCGTTGTAGATATTAGGGACTCCCTTCGAGGGATTGGTTCAGGAGATACAAGATCATTTTTTGTAACAGAAGTATTAGTATTCTCAAAAAATTTTATCTTTGTTTTAGCTCGTGATGCATCTAATTGGGTTATCTCCAGCGTGCCTATTCTATGATACTCCTGAAATAGAACTTCACCATCATCTCCAATCAAATCTTTTTTACGAGCAATAAAAAGACGGTCTCCGACCTTCAACTTATGATTTCTACCAAGATTGACAACAATAATATTTTGTATTTTTCCTAAAACTTTACCTACAAGTGGATATTCTGCAATGATTAATGATGCACAAAATCTACCATGACTATTAGCACTGTAATCTTTTTCTGAAACTTGTTTGGTTAATTCCACCTGGGCAGTTGCCACATCAGTTACACTAAAGTTAATAACAAAATTGTCTTTTGTTTTCAGATAGATGGTGCTGGTGATTAGTTTTTCGACTCCAGCTATTTTCCCTATTTTTACAGTTTTACTCGGATCAGTAATTCCAGTTTGTTGAAATTCCTGTTCATTTAAAATTTGTTGAATTCGGGTTCGCTCTAAGATTTTATATTTTCCAGACTCGATTAAATTTCTATAAAGAGAACTCTCAGCCTCTTCTTTGTCCTCTTCTACAACCTCACCTCTGGCCTCCATCGGTAAAATGGCAAAAGAAGTCTGTGAAATGCCTTTGGAAATAGGTAAGAACAATAATAAAAGTATGATTACTAAGATATGCTTCATAGTGATAACCTCCGCCGTTTTATAACTAATAATTAATTTGATTTATTTTTTTAATAAATTTTTCCACACTCTATATTATAATCATATTTAACAGTATGTATAAATTTTTATTAATATTTTGAAATAAAATATTTCCTGCTTTAGATAATTTTTTTCGATATTTCTTTTAAAGAAATCAAAACCTTATAAGTTAATTAAAAGTGAAACTTAAACATTTTATCATAATAAATTAATTTTAAAATGTCAAGGAAAAATTACTTTTTCAAATTATCCTAACATTTGTTTAATACCTAAACTTTCCTATAACAAAATTGCTAACCATAGGCGAGACTATCAAATTGTATCAGGTTGGATGGAGATTCTCAAGGTTATTTTTTTGATATAGAATCCGGTTCCATCTCAACCAGGAGGTAGGAATCCTTGAAAGCATTCATTCCCCAGGATGAACATTCAGAAAATCCCTCTATAAAACCTGCAACCATAAAAGGAACTGCTAAAAAAATACCAGATGGTCCAGTAGCCATACCTGCATAGTATAATAATGCTCCGCAAATTGAACCTCCAATCATACCAAATAAAATTCTTCTTTTCCTGGGTCGTGTAATTACAATTCTTTTGACTTTATCTGTTGATACAATTTCTTTTCTGCCCGTACTTTCATTAAACCAGAAGGTTGAATCAGGATAGGCCTTGCAATTATCAACTTTAAGGTGACTACCATCAGTGAAATGAATATTTGCTTTCCTGGCTTTGTCCCGAACGTTTTTTCCTGTAGATTGCTGGCCAAAAACATGTAAAAAATCCCAGAAAATTTTTTATTAACAATGTTAATGGTTTTATCTGATGTTTAGGTACTCTTTATTCAATATTTGCATCTCTAATTTTTTCAATGGATAATATCAACTCAACCTAAAACCACCGAACCCGGGAGAATAAATTTTTTGGAAACAACAATCCGATTGTTAAAGTTATTGCTTGATCATCGTAATCATTAAAAGTTAAAGAATAATCCAGGTTAAGTCGTACTCGAAAATCATATGTACGAAAGGCCATGATACCTGCATTTGCTACTATTTCAAATCCATCTTGACGTTTGTCTGTCTCTTCTTCACGAGTAACCGTATGAAATCCTAATGCTCCACCAATATATGGGCATAAATCCGTTTTTGTAAACAGATAAGAGCCAGAAATATTCATGGCAACACCTTGTCGAATAGATAATTGCCCACCTATTTGTACCCGATTTATCTCAAAACAGAGATGAAAATCAAAAACAAAACATCTATCTTCTGTACCATATCCTTGTAGGGGGAAAAGATAACCAATCGAACCACCTACAAATGTATGAGACTTACGTTGTTCGATTAGCTCTTCGCTCTTATTTTCTGTACTAACTTCGGTTTCATTAACCTTTTCAATAGGTTGCTGTTTTGCAATACTCATAGCTACAAGCTTCACAACTTTATCCAAATCCTCAACTGAAGCAGAGGTCGCATTATCCTTTACTAACTCTTTTTTTGTGGCTACATCAACCAGTGTATATTGAATTATAATTTTTTCTCCTAATTTGTTCAGGCTGCCAAATACAACCTGATCTGCGTTTAATTTTGCGCCAATTTCTACTGCACAAGCTACTTCTTTACAGGGGTCCTCGCCTACTATTTCCAATGTCTGTTTTTCATTTACTATTTGCATAGTACTCGTTTTTTCGATTTCCTGTCTCAATAATAATTCAAAAGTTTGAATTGATGTTTGATCGACTCCTATAGATTGTAAAGGTAATATAGTCATTCTATTTTGGCCCAATAAAAATCCACTTGGTATTAAAAAACTAATTACAATAATTTTTAAAAAATATAATGGATTCATGATTTCTCTCCTTTTATGTTAAATATTTATTAATTTTTTATTTGCCAACAACCTCGGATTTCCGGTACGGGGAGTAATATACAGACGAGTACAGCCTGATATTACAACAGAACCTTTTCCTTAATGGATACTGACTTGATAAGTAGAATTAGCTTCCTAAGGTATTATTTAAAATAGTCAATTCTGGACTTGAATCTCCCTACTTTCTATGGTTCTATTATCATAGTCAGTTTTATAAATAAAATGGTTAATTAAATAAATAGTTATCCTTTAAATCTCCACCAAAGACCAATGATTGGCCAGGTAAAACTATCTCCTCCTTTGGGACTAAAATAGTTTACCCCTAATTTCAACCTGAATGTTGTCCAGCCAAAGAGTACCGCTCCTCCGATCCGCAGTCCTTCAAAAGTTACATCATATCCTGCTTCGGCAAGAAATTTAGTCTTATGGCTCATACTGTACTCTATACCTGTAAAGATGGAAGTACCTTGAGAGGTTTGCTCTATCTCGGCATCTTCCACCTCAAGATCATCGTTTTCAGTTGTGAAGAATGAGTATTGAGCCCCGAGATGGAGTTTAGTATCTTCTCCCACTGAAACAGAATATGTAGCAAAAGGAGTAAATGAATTAACAGAAGTTTCCGAATCAAATATTGTCCAATTAAAGCTGTAATAGGATATTCCTGCTGCAAATGCAGATCGTTCAGTTTTTAGTAGACTAATTTTCAGGTTGGCATTATAAGCCTGCAGCATAAACCAAAGAATATTTGTGCCTAATTGTATATTATCAGTTATTCCAAAACCAATAGAACCAATTCCAATTATAAATTCACTCTTGTTCAAGGTGTAACCAGTTTGCATGCCTATATTGGTTATAATAGGACGTCCCTTAAAACCAACTTCTGCATGTAAATGAGTAATGAATAGGATTAATAGTAATAGAATCATAATTTTTTTCATAACATTTTCTCCTTGTTTTGCTGTTAAATACATTTTACTAATAGGATTGTACTTTTTGTTCTACATTAACATCCAAATAAAAAAAATTCTCACCAGATAATTACATAATTATTAAAAGGTAAGAAGTTTTGAAAAATAATATACCATTTTTTGAATATATTGTCAAGGTTTTTTTTGCCAGTAGTAAAAAAATTGGTTGTTATTGAGCTAATTAGGATAGTGGGCAATGAGTAATATACATTACAATTCAAAAATATAAATTTTTTGATTTTTTTTTCACACTCCTAAACTTTTTCCCCTTCAATTACTTACTCTTTGGAATGGAAAATGAAAATACATAAATAGGTTATATCCTTAATTTTTAAAGACAAAACTTGAAGATGAGAATAATAAAAGTGTAACTTGAAACATAAATATACCCGATTCGTATAACTAGTGTTATTTTTTAATTCATTAACCATAACTAAGGAGTAAAGTATGTATACTGACAAGCTTATAGGGAAGGTTGTTTTTTTGGTGTTTTTGCTTTCAGTGGCAGTTTTTGCAGCTCCGGATGAGGGAATGTAGACTTTTGATAATCCTCCAGTCAAACTGCTGAAGGAAAAGTATGATTTTACCCCCACCCAGGAATGGCTGGATCATGTACGTTTGTCCAGTGTCCGATTTATGGATGGAGGATCAGGTTCTTTTGTCAGTCCTAATGGGCTAGTGATGACAAATCATCACGTTGCAGTAGGCCAGCTTCAGAAAATATCTACCAAAGATCATAACTATGTTGCTATTGGTTTTTATGCTCCCACCTATAAAGATGAGATTAAAAGTTCCGATCTGGAAGTTAATATTCTGGTAGCTATGAAGAACGTGACTGATAAGATAGCTTCAGTAGTAAAAGATGATATGAGTTATCATGAAGCCTTAAAGGCACGTGAGGCTACAATTGCTGAACTTGAAAAAGAGAGTAAAGAAAAAACCGGATTGCGTTCCAATGTAGTTTCTCTTTACCACGGGGGAGAATATTGGTTGTACCAATATAAAAAATATACTGATGTTAGACTGGTTTTTGCACCTGAGCGTCAGATAGCCTATTACGGTGGTGATTTTGATAATTTCACCTACCCCCGTTACGATCTGGATGTTGCCTTTTTCCGTATATATGAAGATGATAAACCCCTAAAATCAGAAAATTACCTGAAATGGAATGCTAAGGGTGCAGAAGAAGATGAGTTGGTATTTGTTTCTGGAAATCCTGGGTCTTCTGACCGGCTCAATACCTATGCTCAGCTGAAATATCAGCGTGATTTCAGATATCCTCTTATACTGGATTTGATTAAATCATGGATCGAAAGTCTGCGTGAATATTCCCAAGAAGGACCGGAACAAGAGCGTATAGCCCTTACCCAGATTTTTGGTTTGGAAAATGGTAAAAAATCCATGACCGGGGAGTATGAAGGTCTTTTAAATGAAAAGTTAATGAAAGCAAAAAAAGCTGAAGAAGAAATGCTCCGTAAAAAAATTGCAGCAGATCCTACCCTGCAGAAAAAATATGGAGATGCCTGGACCTCTATAGAAGAACTTTATAGAAAATATATAGATAAAATTGCATATCAGGTGTATAAGCAGATATTAGGTTCAAGGCTTGCTGGTCTGGCCACTACTATTGTCAGATATGTGGAAGAGATAGAGAAACCCAATTCGGAAAGATTAAATGGATATCATGACGCTGATCTGGAAATGTTGAAATTTCGTCTTTTATCTCCCGCACCTGTTTACAAGGATTTTGAGATATCCAACTTCACCTGGAGTTTAAAGACTTCTTTAAAAGGTTTGGGTAGGGATGGCGAGTTTATCCAGAAAGCACTGGATGACAAATCTCCGGAAGAGGTTGCCCAATATTGTATAGAGAACACGAAACTCCATGAAGTTGATTTTAGAAAAAAATTAATTGAAGAGGGAAAAGAAGCAGTTAACAATTGTGATGATCCTCTCATTGTTTTGGCCAGAAAAATTGATCCTCTGCTGCGTGAGAATATTGAATGGAATAAAAAATACCTTCAGAGTGTGGCCACGAATGCAGCGGAAAAGATTGCTAAAGCCAGATTTGCAATTTACGGCAAAGATATTTATCCGGATGCGACCTTTACACTCCGTCTTTCTTATGGTACAGTAAAAGGGTATCCTTATAATGGAACTAAAGCTCCATATAAAACAACAATTTATGGATTATATGACCGGGCTTCAAGTTTTAGTAATGAAAAGGACTTCCTGCTTCCTCAGCGTTACTGGGATGGAAAAGACAAGCTGGATCTTTCCACACCAGCTAATTTTGTAAGTAGCTGTGACATTATTGGCGGAAATTCCGGCTCTCCGGTTATTAACAGAAAAGCTGAAGTGGTGGGATTGATTTTTGATGGTAATATTGAAAGTCTGCCGGGAAGGTTCTTATATAATATTGAGAAAAACCGGGCAGTTTCAGTTCATACTGCTTATATCAGTGAAGCTTTACGAAAGCTCTATGATGCAGGTGCACTGTGTGATGAGATTGAAGGAAAGTAGGTATAATAAAGTTTCCTTTTAGTCCATTATTGAACAAGAGGACATAGCTTGAAAGGCTGAGTTAGGTAATTTTTAACTCAGCCTTTTTTTATATAGTAAAAACAACTATAAATAATTATAAAGTATAAATTGGGACAGAAGTCTTTAATAGGTTAAGAATTTTCGAAAGATATGCTGGGAGAGAACGGTAAATAGATATAATAATTTTTCATAAGTTTAGGGAAATTTAAAAAATTTTTTGCATTTACTACAATTTTGTTGTATATTTAATTTGTTGTACATCAATTATTATGTACATTCTTTTGGAGGTTATTATGATTAGCAATATTGTAGGAGCACCTGTAAGAGGTGAAGATCTATTTGGCAGGGAAGACTTCATTAACTTACTCTGGAATAGGCTCGAGAAAACAAATGTGCTTTTAGCTGCACCGCGACGCTTTGGAAAAACAAGTGTTATGTATAATTTACTTGATTTCCCCAAAAACGGCTACCGGGTTATTCACCTTGATCTGGAACGGATACAAGAACCGGTTAATTTTATTGTTGAATTGCTCGAAAAAATAAAAAAAGACAATGTACTATCAAAATATATAATTGATCCTTTATTAAAATTAGGTGGATTTTTCAAGGAAAATATTCAATCTTTTGGTGTAGAAGCTGATGGTATCAACTTTAAAATTAAACTTAAAGATAAAATAAAAAAAGACTGGCTGGAATATGCTGATAGAATGTTAAGTCAACTAAAGAAAGCAGATGATAAAATCCTTTTCATATTTGATGAATTAGCATATATGCTGGAGCACTTCGAAGAAAATGAAATCAGCGATAACGAAACTAAAACTTTCCTCTATTGGTTTCGAAATTTCAGGCAAGAACCCGGTACTCAACAAAAAAATTGCTGTTTTCTTTTGGGCAGTTCCATAGGAATTGAACAATATTTAGCAAAGAAAAAAATTAGTGCTGTTATTAATGATTTAGAACGTATTCAACTGAATGAATTTACTTCAAAAGAAGCTGAGGAATTCGTTTCGAAGTTGAGTAGATCAGAACAAATCACGCTTTCAAAAAAATCAAAAGAACTTATGCTTAAACTGATTGGACCGCCCATACCTTATTTTGTTCAAATATTCATTTCTGAACTTTCAAAAGAATTGAAGATTAGAAAACATAAACTCACACCGTCTTTAGTTGAAAGAATTTATTATGAAAAAGTTTTGGGAATCAATTCCAAGGGATATTTTATTCATTACTATGAGAGGCTTAAACATTACAGTAAAATTGAAGAAAGATTGGCGAAGCTCTTTCTAAAGAAATTATGCTTTTCAAATAAATTGACCAAAGAATATTTGTATAACCTTTTTCAAAAAGAAACCAAAAGCAACGATGTTGATACTTTCAATCTATTGTTAAGTAACCTTGAAAATGATTATTATCTAGAATATATTCCGGAAAGCCACAGTTATTACTTTGCATCGAATATCTTAAAAGACTGGTGGCAACGTTATTACGGTTTATAATAAACTTGATAAATTGGAGAAAATTATGCCAAAACTTGAATTTTTTAAATACAATCCTTCCAAAGCTGATTTCAAAGAATTGGAAGAGACTTTTGTGGCAAGAGGTGATTTAATCACTCAAATTCTTAAAGACCTGAAAAATCAAATAAATAAAAAATCCCTTCAAAATTATTTGATAAAAGGGCCGCGAGGAATTGGGAAAACTAATTTACTAAGAATCATTTTATACAGAATGAACAAAGACTTAAAACTATCCAGTGCATTCATTCCGCTTTCTTTTGCTGAAGAAGAATATTCTATCATTTCACTACGAGATTTTTTTATTAAAATTTTAGAGATTTTCCATAACCAAAAAATTGACGATGATAAAATACGTCAGACCTATCAGGATCTATCAGAAGAATCTGATGATGAAATTGCCATAGAAAAAACCATTGAATTTCTAAAACGCTATGCATCCATTAACAAGGTTACATTTTTAATATTGATCGACAATTTTGACTTAATATTCGGAGATCAAATCAGGCAGAAAGCTGCTGCAAACCGATTACGTGATGTTTTGATGAACAATAATTTTATGCTCCTTATCGGAACTACACCGACCTATTTTAAGGATGTAATGGAATACAGTCAACCCCTTTATCAGTTCTTTAAACAATATGATCTGGAAGAGTTTGAACTTGATGACATGGAAAACCTGCTCATCAAACGTGCTAAATTCGACGGTCAAAAAAAGTTAGCCCAAACAATTCCCCATTACCGTAGAAGACTAAAAGCGCTGCGCCATTTAACCGGTGGCAATCCCCGACTGGTCATGATGCTGTATCAAATCATTTCAGTCTCGGAATTACCCGAAGTTAAGGCAGCTTTAAACATGCTGCTTGATGATTTAACTCCTTATTATAAGCATAAGTTAGAGAAACTACCACCCCAGTCCCGCAAAATAGTCGATACCTTGGCACGTATGGACAGAGCTGCATTCCCAACCGAAATCGCCAAACAAACCCGGATACCGGTGAATCAGGTTTCTTCCAATATCATTCGGCTGCACCAGGAAGGGTATATTGAAATTGCAAAACAGCAGCGACGGAAAACAACTTATTACATTCTGTCCGAACGGTTATTTCGTATCTGGCATCAAATGCGCTATGCCCCTAATGCACAATTACGTCTGCCTTTTCTAGTTGATTTTATTTCTTTATGGTATTCATTACCAGAAATAAAAAAAGAATTTAAACGCTTAGAAACACACTATCAGAAATCTTTAAAATCCGGTGCAATTCATGAGGTTTTAACTGCACTGGAGCATTCCAGCTACTTAGCTGATGCGGCTGCAGAACCGGAATTGAAATTCGAAGCCTTTGATTTGGTTATCCGGCACTATATTGAATTAGAAAAGTGGGATCAAGCTGAAAAAGAATTATGTCAAAGGATAAAAGAAAATCTGGAAATCGACAACAACATGAGAGTAAGCCATAATTATTATGGATTGGGGATAGTTTACGCAGCTCAATATTTTCAAACCCAATCAGATAATTTTATCGAAAAAGCATTCAATTGTTACCAAAAAGCTATTGAAAGGGATAATCAAAATCACGATGCTTTATTCAACTGGGGCAATAATCTGGCAGCACTGGCTCGAATAAAAAACGATGAAAATCTGTTTAACGAGGCATTTGAAAAATATCAAAAAGCAGTGAAGATTAAACCGGATGATTACCAAACTTTTACCAACTGGGGTTATTCTCTGGCAGAACTAGCAAAGATGAAAAAAGATGAATCGCTGTTCAAACAAGCATTTGAAAAATATCAAAAAGCAGTGAAGATTAAACCGGATGATTACCAAACTT
>CAYUAG010000116.1:0-496 GCA_964442615.1 uncultured bacterium | reverse complement strand
AAGATGAATCGCTGTTCAAACAAGCATTTGAAAAATATCAAAAAGCAGTGAAGATCAAACCGGATGATCATAAAGCCTTTAATGGCATTGGTTTTATCCGTGCTCAACTTGGAAATTACACTACTGCACTCATTCGTTTTGAACAAGCCTTTACGATAGCTCAGAAAAAAAAGGAATCTCTTGACATCTATATAAACAATATAGCGCTAATATGTTCGATTTTAATTTTATTGGAAATCCATAATAGTAATATTGGCGAAGTAAAAAATATATTTCTGAAATTACTATCTTATAAAAATTTTATTGAAACCAGCAAATGGTCAGAATATCTGCTCGACTTAGTTAAGGCATTTTTGAGTAAAAATAATCTGGATATTTACAAGCAACTGGAAAAAATATTACAGGATAAAAAGTTAGATGACGAATTAAAGCTGCAGCTACCTATCACCAAAGTCTATGAATATGGTTTCGTGATCCTCCTCCTTGACGCGACGAT
>CAYUAG010000115.1:0-10823 GCA_964442615.1 uncultured bacterium | reverse complement strand
TCCAGTAACTGCTGAGTCAGATCGTCAGGTGCTTCGTTTGCGGCATGATTACCAGAAAAAACTGACACGTGTAAAAAATCAGATCAAGTCCCATCTTCATCTTTACGGCATAAACAAGCCGGATTGGGTGGGCAGTTACTGGACGAACCGACATATAGCCTGGCTTACCGCCCTTGAATTTAAAGTGCTTGGTCTCCCGATTAGTATTAGACAATTATCTTGAAGAGTATCAATTCTACTGTTCTAAGATAGCTGCACTGACCAATCAGCTCCGTTGTCTGTCGAAGACAGAAGCCTATAGACATCGTTTCAAACTTCTTGTTTCCTGTCCGGGTATTGGTCTGATTACTGCCATGACGTTTCTTTTAGAACTGTATGATATCATTCGTTTCACCTCTGCTGAAAAGTTGAGCAGCTATGTGGGGTTGACTCCGTCTCAATACTCGTCAGGTTCACATATCCGATTAGGACATATAACTCGTGAAGGCAATGCGCATATCCGGCGTGTGCTGGTTGAATGTGCATGGACAGTAATACGCCACGAGCCCTTCCTTCGAGAAAAGTATAACCGTATACGAGCAAAAGGGATAAATGGCAAGAAAGCCATCGTTGCTGTAGCTCGTTCTCTTGCTGTTCGGTTGCGGCGCTGTCTTGTAGATGAAGTACCATATGAAGTAGGAATGTGTTAGCGAATGAATGTTCTTTGTATAAGTAGCTCTATGATAATATACCGGATGACCGCGGTCGTGTGAATTAAGGCTTTAGTGACCTTGTCGACAGAGTGTACGGCGTCCCTGTTCAATTACGAATAATAGAACATGTCGGCCATTTATACTGTAAATGGACCACGAATAGCAGATAGTCAAGAACAAGCTTATGTGAAAGAACAAAATAACATTTTTTAAAAACAGCGAGAAAACGCTTGCTTTTTATTATAGCAGATCACAGATAATTTCGTGATAATAATTAGGCTACTATATTTTTATCTACTCTCCCTTCTGTATTCTCTCAAATTATTACTTGCTTTATACCATCTTTTAAGGTATCTAGGTTAAAGGTAATAAAAAATTTTACTAATCTCCAGGATTCCCATTATTCTCCACTTTTTTTAAAGACCAATTTGATAGGTATTCCCTCAAATCCAAAATTTTTTCTGATTTTATTTTCAAGGAAACGTCTGTAACTTTCTTTCACCAGCATTGGATGATTGGCAAAGAATACAAATTCTGGGGGGGCAGCTTTTGTCTGACAGCCATATTTAATTTTAATAAGTTTATTTTTTACTGATGGTGCCTGATGTTTTAGGGTCAATTTATTGAGAAAATGATTCAATTCAGGTGAGGATATTCTTTTTTTTCTTTCTTTGGATATTTCCAATATTATTTTTAAGAGTTTAAAGATACGCTTACCTTTTAAGGATGATACAGTGATTATGGGAATATAGTTAAATCCTTTTAGTTTGTAACTAATATCAATCTCTAGATTTTGCAGTTTTTGATCATCGTGTTTTATAAGATCCCATTTATTAATGACAATAATAGTACCTTTCTTAGCATCTGTTACTTTTCTCACAACATGCATATCCTGATTGGTTATTCCCTGGGTGCCGTCAGTAAAGATGGATGCCACATCACATTTTTTAATAACTTTATCTGTTCGAAGTGAGCTGTAATATTCAATACTGTCTTTGATTTTTGGCTGTTTCCTCAAACCGGCTGTATCAATAACTAAAAATTTATTTCCTAGATATTCCACTCCTACATCAATCGAATCTCTGGTTGTACCTGCTATTTCAGTTACTAAAAGTCTCTCTTCGTTTAAAATTTTATTAATATAAGTTGATTTTCCAGTATTAGGACGTCCTACAATTGCTAGCTTAATAATGTCATCCTCAGTCTGAATATTTTTAATGTTCAATTTTGATGCGGTGTTCTTTTGGTCGAATTTTTTTTTCAGAACAGCTACCAATTCTGAGAGGAGATCACCAATATTTCTTCCAGCAGCAGCAGATATGGGTATGGGCTCTCCACAACCAAGGTTAAAGAATTCCGGAACATAGACCTCTTTTTCCAGAGAATCGACCTTGTTTACTACCAGTAGAGATTTTTTATTTGTTTTTTTTATAATTTTTACAACTTCATCATCAAAGTCAGTGATACCGGTTTTACAGTCAACCATTAAGATGACAACATCAGCTTCAGCAATAGCAACTTTCACCTGACTGGTGACACCTGCTTCAATAATATCAGTAGCTTTTGGTATGAATCCACCTGTGTCAAAGAGAAGGAATTCATACCCTTCCCATTCAGTCTCAACTCCTTTTCTATCTCTGGTAACACCAGGTCTGTCATCAACAATTGCTTCTCTCCGCTGGATTATCCTATTAAAGAGAGTTGATTTGCCTACATTCGGGCGTCCAACGATTGTTACTACAGGTTTTTCCATACTTACACGATATCTTTCACATTTTTAATTATTCGTACCTCTTTTTTTAACTCCCTTTTAATATCTCCAATATCTAGTCCATCCAGAAAGAGTCCCTGGTTATTAATGCAATTAGTAGGTAGAAGTATTTCTGCCTTTCTATTAATGGTTGAACATTTATCAATGATATCTCTTCCGGTTAAAAGTCCACTTACAGTAACTGATTTCCCATAGAATTTATTTTCAACTGCTTCTACATCTGCAGTAATACCTTTTATATTATTCAAAGTAGGGAGTATATGTTTTTTTATAACCGGAGAGGCCATTTCTCCGGTAATAAGAATTAATTTCCGTTGAGGTTTATATGATTTTTGAAATTGTCTGCTCACCAGTTTAAATTCATTTATAAAGTGGCGAGTGAGACCAACTCCATTATCAATTTGTTGAAATTTACCGTAGTGTTCCTCAGAAGGCAGGTAATTTTCGGATAAAAGATAAAACTCATCAGCTAAGAAAACAAAAGGATTGTCAATTTTTTTCTTGAATTTTTTTTGCATTCTGAGAACCTGAGAGACTAGGTGCTTGGCAATATCTCGGTTGACTTGTGGAATAAAGGAAAGATTTTTTCTATGTTTGGTTAATCCAACTGGTACAATTGCCAGGGTTCTTAGAAAGGGGTAATAATGTGACAATTTTTTTATAGTGTCCTCAAGTATCTTTCCATCATTAATACCAGGGCAGAGTACAATTTGGGCGTGAATTTCAATTTTATTGTCAGTTAGAAAGGTAATTTTATCGAGAATACGATCATCTTTTTGAATTCCAAACAATTTTTTCCTGATGGAGGGTTGGATTGCGTGGATTGAAACATATAAAGGTGATAATTTCTGCTTAACTATTCTTTCCAGATCATTCTGAGTAGCATTGGTAAGGGTTACGTAATTACCATATAAAAAAGAAAGACGATAATCCTCATCTTTACGATAAAGGTTCTTTCTCATTCTGGGAGGATTTTGGTCAATAAAACAGAATATGCAGTTATTTCTGCATTTTTTAAACTGCATGGGTTGGAAAGATAAACCTAAACTGGCAGTGTCTTCAAGTTCAACCTTTATGATTTTATTATTTGGTTTGAGAAATTTAATTTTTAAAGGATTATCACTTGAGTAAAAATAGTAATCAATTATGTCTGTTATTTGATTTCCATTAATACTTACTATACAGTCACCTGCATTTAAACCAATACTTTCGCCTTTGCTGTCAGGATCAATATTTTTAATTTTGAATCTTGTCTTTGTTTTCAAGTATTATTCTCCATTTCTGATGTCTTTTCCATTCATCCATGAGAAATTTTATCACTGCAGCAGATGGCACACCGATTAGCAGTCCCCAGAAACCGAAGAGATTAGAAAATACAAGTATTGACAGGATTACAGCAATAGGATGAAGCCCTACTCGTTCTCCTACTATTTTAGGAGAAATTATGTATGCTTCTATTGCTTGTACTATCAGGAATATCCCTATAATTTTAACCAGAGAAATAACAATGTTTGGAGTAAGTAATCCAATTAAGAGAGCAAGGGTAAGACTGAGATATAATCCAATATAAGGAATAATGTTTAGCAGCCCTGTTAAAGCTCCTATTAGAAGAGCAAAAGGAAGATTAAAAACAGCAAATCCTACTCCGGTAAGGATACCAACTATAATACAAACGATTAATTGTCCTCGAAGATAACCACCTAAAATTCTATTAAATCTCCATCCATAAAAATGGCAGTGGTTTTTATATTTTGGGGGTATGATGTTTATGATCCAATTTTTAATTTTTTCAAAATCTTTCAAAAAGTAGAATGTTAATATGGGTATAAGAATAATATAGAATAGTTTTCCCAGAAAACTCCCTACACTTGTTAAACCAGTTAATATACTTAATAGGATTTTCTCAATGCTATCTGGAAGCTTATTTGATAAACTTTTTTCCAATTCTCCAGATTCTATATGAAATGTATGGAGAAATTTAGTAAGATTGTCCTTGAGGATATTTTGCAGATTTGCACTAACTTCTGGGATTTTTTTTATTAATGTATGAAGCTCATTTATCAGTCCAGGGAGAAGAAAGATACCAATAATAATTATTATTCCAAAGGTTAACATCAAAAGTATCAATGTTCCTAATATTCTGGGAATTTTAAGTTTTTCTAACCAGTCAGTTACTGGATCAAATAAATAAGCTAAAATGAATGAAATTACAAAAGGGAAGAGGATAGATTTTATTTGTAGGAGTATCCAAAAAAAAAGAATCAGTGAGATACATAAGGCAAGTGGTTTGGAATAGGCCTTGTCTTTTAAATGGTATAGCATAAAAAGCAGAAGAATACCAATAAGAAGAGGGGATAGAATTTCGATTGTAGTCCATAGGAAAGCAGTTAAAAGTATAATCAATGAAATTATTCCAATTATATATTTATTATTGTCCACAAGTGGGTCTCCAGTGATTTATTATCAATTTTTATCTTAGTTTAATATAGAAAATTTTTAAACAAAATCTACTGTTACGTGTATATTTTTTTCATGAATACTATGGTTTGTGCAGGCAGATACTTTTATAAATAGTGAATGGAAGACATAACAATAACTTCTAAAAAACTCGAAAGATACTAAAATATTTTTATGTATTTCCCAAGTTTTTCAGGGATCTATATTTTCTTAGTACTATTTTTTATCCTAAGATGTAAATAAAGAAGATATAATCACAGGTCGAATAGATAATACATTGATGATATAATTATTACTATATTTTTAATACAATATTTAGTTCAGTGAATTTGCTTCTTGCAATCCACATATTTCCATTGAGTTTATCTTCTATTGTATTATTTATCCATTGAAAGTCTTTATTTTTTTCATCAAGTCCTTGCCAGGCTTCTATATCAGAATGACGGATTTTAATCATTAATTCATCTTCAGGTTTTTGAATAAATAGTTTGATATCATTATTTATCTTTAAGTTTTTAAAGGAGACTAGTACTAGTTCGGTTATAAGTAAGGAGGTCGGAGTAGCATATTGTATTGGTATTAATACTTCTTTATCCATTAAAAGATCTATAGTATGTATATAATGAGATGAGGAGAGGTATTTTATCAGATCATTAATATAAGCCATAAATTTTATTTCATTACTATTTTCTGCTTTATATTGTCGTGAATAGATTGATGAGAGTGTGTATAGTTGAGTTTTTATTTCAATTAAAAGGGATGATATGTTTTCATTATCAGTTTCAGAATATTTAGTTTCAAAGAGTCTTAAAAGATTTTGGGTATTGATTTTTAAATGATAATAAATGGATAAAATAGAATTTTTTTGTTCTTCCAAACGATTTTCTAGTTCTTTTTTCTTTGTTGTTAGATATTTAAATTTTTCATGGAGAGATTTATTCTCTTTCTTTAATGAATCAGATTCTTCCTGTTTTTTTGAAACGAATTTATCTTTGAGATTCTGAAGTTGTTGTTCTGCTTTTTTACGTGCTTCTATTAAGGTTTTAATATAGATACTGAATAGCACCAGGATTAAAACAGCAAGGATTCTCATAAAAAATTGCTTTGCACTGGGGAGAAAAATCTGGGAAAGTATATTGTCTATTTTTAAAATACTTGCATCTCTGAGAGATTCAAGTACCCAATATAATGCTCCAAAACCAATACTAATCCATAAATGCTTTACATTTGTGAGTACTTCATTTAGTTCATTTTTTTGTTTTTGTGCTTTATTTTTTAAAGTTTGTATGTAGGCACTAAACAGCAAAATAATAAAAACAATTAACAACCTCATCCAGATAGTAATAATATCTGGAGTAAAGAACCTTTCTATAAAAGTACCTTTTTGAAAAGCAATTACATCTCTTATAGATTCTAAGGACCAATAAAATAGAGAGAATAGAATACCCAACATGATAAAATTTACTTTAAGTGAAAAAATGATTTTTATTTTTTCTTTATCCATATTATACCCTCACATTTAAACAGGTTAATTTTTAATATATTAAAAATTCTTTCATAGATATTTAAAAATTATTAAAATAATTTAAATATAATAACTAATAAAATAAATTGCAAATAATTTATGATTTTTTTTGCTAAAATTCAATTTATTTTGTATTTTTAAATATTAGTCAATCAAAATAAATATTTTATCAGTGTAAAAAGATTTGAATGATAAAGATATATAAGACTATAGAGTTCAATGAGAAACACACTGAGATCAACTAACCAGAAATATTTTATAGGTTTATTGCGTTTTACATTATCTTATATGGAATAAAAGTATAGTATGGAAAAATAAAGAAGGAGAATAACCATGTCCGATATTGCTTTTAGCTGGTATGATGGTTTAATATTTATTGCTTTTTTGGGTGTTGTAGTAATCTTCAGTATGTATAAAAGCCGTAAAGAAAAAACAGGGGAAGATTATTTTCTAGCAGGTAGAGGATTAATTTGGCCCTTAATAGGATTATCAATGATAGCTGCAAATATTTCTACTGAGCAGTTTGTTGGAATGTCTGGTCAGGGGGCAGGTGAGGTAGGGTTGGCAATAGCAAGTTATGAATGGATGGCAGCAATTACCATGGTTATTGTGGCATTATTTTTCCTTCCGAATTTTCTAAGAGCAGGTATATATACTTTTCCAGAATATTTGGAATACCGTTACTCTCCGGTAGCCAGAAATCTTATGGCTTTTTATACAATACTTATTTATGTTTTTGTGCTGGTGGCATCAGTACTGTATTCAGGGGGACTTACTATAAAAACCTTGTTTGAGGGGACCACTCCTTTTGGAATAGAGGTTACCATAACAAATTCTGTTTGGCTAGTAGGAATAATAGCGGCCATCTATACAGTATGGGGTGGCTTGAAAGGTATAGCCTGGGCAGACCTCTTTTTTGGTTCCAGTCTGATTTTTGGGGGAATAATTACTCTTGTTATCGGATTAGGTGAAGTAGGGGGGGTATCAAATTTCCTTGCAGCAAATAAGGATAAACTACACATGGTACTGCCTGCCAATCATCCAGTTCTTCCCTGGACTGCTCTGGTGTTTGGATTATGGTTGCCAAATTTTTATTACTGGAGTGTAAATCAATTCATTACACAAAGAACCTTGGCAGCTAAGAGTTTGAAAGAAGGACAGTTAGGAGTTATATTTGCTTCATTTCTTAAACTTCTCACCCCATTTATCATTGTTATTCCTGGAATTATCGCTTGGCAGCTATTCAAAGGAGAGATGACCGGACCCGGTGGAACTACTGATGCTGCTTTTCCTTTAATAATAAGAAATCTAATCCCTGGAGGACTTCGAGGCTTTATTTTCGCAGCTATTGGGGGGGCTGTAATGAGTTCTTTGGCTTCAATGCTGAATTCAGCGTCAACCATTTTTACTATGGATGTGTTTAAACGTTTTATTAAAACGGATCCATCCCAGAAAACAGTAGTAACTACAGGCAGAATCTCTACCTTGGTATTTCTTTTAATAGGTTGTTTTATTGCACCAATGCTTGACAGTCCTGCTTTAAAAGGGATTTTTACTTATATTCAGGAGTTTCAAGGGTTTATTTCACCCGGAATACTTGCTGCATTTGCTTTCGGTTTGATTGTGAAACGGGCTCCAAAACAGGCAGGAGTGGCTGCCCTTATTTTAAATCCAATACTATATGGAATCCTTTTGATATTTTGTGGTACCCTGCCATATTTCGATAAGATTGGATTAACGCTGGTAAAAATTGCTTTTCTTAACAGAATGGCGATTACATTCATAATAATAATTATAGTTATGGGTTTTATTACTTTAGTGAAGCCTCTGGCAAAACCTGTAAAGATGCCGGAGAGAAAAGATTTTGACATGAAAACCACAACTTTGGTAAAGAGATTAGGCGCAGTTGTGATTTTGCTGGTAGTTATTTTTTATATCATATTTTGGTAATTATCAAGATGGGATAATTAATGGAATGTGAAAATTCAAACCAGGTTGGTATTGTCATAACGGATCTGGACGGTACCTTACTTGATTCCAATTACACTATCAGAAAAAATGATTTTGAAGTCTTTAAAAGTCTGAAACATAAAGGGATCTATTCAGTTATAGCAACCGGTAGATCATTTTATTCTTTTAAAAAGGTTTTCCCTTTAGATTTTCCCATTGACTATCTGATATTTTCATCTGGAGCAGGTATAATGGAATGGAGCGGTAAAAGTATTATTTTTTCCAGTCAGTTGAGATCTCAGGAAGTAGTAGAGATAGGGAATAAGCTGATTTCTATGAATCTTGATTTTATGGTACAGTATCCCATCCCGGAGAATCATAAATTCTCCTACTACCATACGGGTAGAGATAATCCCGATTTTTTCAGAAGAATTAGGCTTTACCAGGAGTATGCTGAATCACTCAAGGGGGGTCTGGAAGATTTTGGTCCTGCATCTCAAATAATTGTAATTACAGCAGATGGTAAGTATACATTTTCAAAAATTAAGAGAAGTATTAAGAAGATTCAGGTTGTACGTACAACCTCTCCCCTTGACCATAAAACAAATTGGATAGAAATATTCACTGAGGGAGTATCAAAAGCACATGCTGCAAGCTGGATTTGCAACAGAGTAGGGATATCTCAAACTAGATCATTAGCTGTGGGAAACGATTATAATGATCTGGATCTTCTTGAATGGGCAGGGATTTCTTTTGTGGTGGAAAATGCTCCTGAAGAAATAAAGAGACGTTTTTATGTGACAAAATCAAATGATAGAAGTGGATTCTCAGAGGCAGTAAAAAAAGTATTAAGATTATAAAAAAGGGGGATATAAAATGTTTTGTTATAATTGTGGAAAAGAGATTACAATAACTGAACGCATATCAAGAGAAGAAAAGTGTACAAATTGTAGAGTTCTTTTACACTGTTGTAAAAATTGTAAATTTTTTAAGGAAACAGCTTATCATCAATGCAGAGAACCGCAGGCAGAATTTGTAAAAGATAAAGAATCAGCAAATTTTTGCTCCTATTTCAAACCTTCAGAAAGAAGGTATGATATTAATAACAAAAAAGCAAAGGAAGCTCGAAAAAAGCTTGATGAACTTTTTAGAGATAGCGGAGAGAGTAGTGAGTAATTATGAATTGATTTTTATGATCCGATAATTTAATTTTTTTATGGAATGCCCTGTTTAGATTTAACTTGATTATTGCAATAAGAATTATTAATATATAGTATATATTTTCTTTGATAATTAATTAATAAGGAGGATATATGGAGAATGATCAGAAAGTCCGAGTAGATAAGTCCAAAAATCGCATTTATTTATATTTTAAGGGATTTATGACACCTGAAAGGGCTAAAGAGTTAAGGGATTTATATCGGGATGCTATCTCTCGTTGTAAACCGGGATTTACGGCAGTAACCTTTTCTGAAGATTACAAACCGAGCTCTTCCGAGGTACAGGAAATTATCCATGAGATGACCAAAATGGCAGAAGAAGGAGGAATTAAAAAGGTTGCCCGGGTAGTAGGAGATTCTCCTCTCGGTGCCATGCAGATCGATAGAATTGCCAAGTCACATACCAGCTATCCTGCCAGACATTTCAAGACCTTAGAAGAAGCAGAACAGTATCTAGATAGTGATGAAGATGTTACTTCTGTTGACATGAAGGGCTTAACCAAAGTAGATTTGGAAAAAAATCGTCTTTATATCAGATTTCCCGATAATTTAAATCTTGAGAAGGCAAAGAAATTGAAAGAGGAATATAAGAAAGCAATAGATAAATGCAAGCCTGGTTTTACTACCCTAACCTATGCTATAAACTTTAAACCCGCTTCACAAGAAGCACAGAAGATAATAGGAGAAATGACAGAAATGGCTGAAGCCGCGGGAATAAGTAAGGTTGCCCGGGTAGTAGGAGATTCACCTATCGGGGGTATGCAGATCAACCGTTTAGCAAGACAAAAAACCAAATATCAAGCAAGACATTTTAAGACTGAGGCGGAAGCAGAAGCGTATTTGGATGGGGAGGAATAAAGAATTATTTTTTAGAAAATATCTTTTTTAAAATTTTTATTTACTCACAGCTGATATTACATAGAAATCAAACATACCTTTAGAATTAAATTTAGGATTATGTGAATTTTTTGTTTTTACTATCAATTTATATGATTCCTCAAAAAAATAGTTTAATTTTATCGGTGGAATACCAAAGTATATCAGAGTAAATTTGTTTATCTTTAAAAAAATATTTATATTTAATATTAATAAGTTTAAGTGTATTCTAATTATTTAAGAGAATTTCCACATTACTGGCTTTATTGGGAGTGATTATGTCTTTATTATTACGAATAATGGTGGTTACTTTTCTCATAACAGGAAGCGGA
>CAYUAG010000114.1:0-10878 GCA_964442615.1 uncultured bacterium | reverse complement strand
CACTGACTGCAAATGCACGGACATTAGTGTTCGTCAAGCCGTTATTGACTGCAGTCCAGTTTGTACCATTATCCGCAGAAAGAAATACACCGCCACCATTAGTCCCGGCAAAGATATTCATGCCACTGACTGCAAGAGCACGAACAATAGTGTCCATCAAGCCGTTATTGACTGCAGTCCAGTTCGTACCATTATTCGTAGAAAGAAATACGCCGCCTTCAGTTCCGGCAATGAGATTCGTGCCGCTGAAAGTAAGAGCACGGACAATAGTGTTCATCAAGCCGTTATTCACTCCAGACCAGCTTATGCCGTCGTCTGTAGAAAGAGATACACCACCTTTAGTCCCAGCAAAGAGATTTGTGCCACTGACTGCAAGAGCATTGACATGACCGCCATACGGTCCATTGGTTTGGATCCATTGGGCATGCAAATAATCTGTAGTGGTGAATAGGCAAAACACCAGAACAAGTGATCTGAAAATACTTTTCATTTCTCCTCCCTTTTATAATATATATTTGGTCAAATCTTCATCTTCAATAATATCTTTAAGTTTCTCTCTAACATCCTCTTTTGTCATTTTTACCTGCTGTATCTTATTGTCAGGCAATCGATAAAGGATTTCTTCCAATAAAGTACTCATAATTGTGTGCAGTCTTCTTGCCCCAATATTTTCAGTACGATCATTAACCAAAGTAGCTGTCTTTGCTATCTCGGTTATTGCTTCTTTGGTAAAATTTACCTTAACATTTTCCGTACTTACTAGTTCTTTGTACTGTTTAACCAAAGCATTCTCTGGTTCTGTAAGAATACGAATAAAATCTCCTGTAGTCAGCCTTTTTAATTCTACTCGAATGGGAAAACGTCCCTGCAACTCAGGAATGAGATCAGAAGGTTTTGAAACATGAAATGCTCCTGATGCTATAAAAAGTATATGATCTGATTTAACCATCCCATATTTGGTTACAACATTAGTTCCCTCTACTACTGGTAATATATCCCTCTGTACTCCTTCCCGGGACACATCAGGTCCACCTATTCTATCAGTATCTGCTACTTTGTCAATTTCATCAATGAATACAATACCAGAATTTTGCACCCTATCTATTGCTTCTTTTGTAACCTTATCCATATCTATCATTTTCTGAATTTCTTCAGCTAATAAAACCTGTCTGGCTTCAGCAATAGTCATCTTTCTTTTTTTTCTTTTTTTAGGCATCATACCACCAAACATATCCTGAAGATTCATTCCCATCTCCTCCATCCCGGCAGGAGTAAATATCTGCATCATTGGAAAGGAATCAGAACTTACATTTAACTCTATCTCTCTATCTTCCAAATTACCATCAAGTAATTGTTTACGTAGCTTTTCTCTGGTACGTTTTAAATGTTCCTCTTCTGACTCAGATTCCTCTATTTCATAATATTTTTCCGTACTCTCAGACTCTTTTTTGTGTGAATCCTCTGAGCTGGAACCAGGAAGAAGAAAATCTAAAAGTCTCTCCTCAAGAGCTTTTTCTGCTTTTTCTCTAACTCCTTCAGACCACTCTTTCTTAACCATAGAAACAGACAAATCAGTTAGATCACGTATTATTGACTCAACATCTCGCCCCACATAACCCACTTCAGTAAATTTGGAGGCTTCAACTTTTATAAAAGGAGCTTCTGCAAGTCTCGCTAATCTCCTGGCAATCTCTGTTTTCCCAACTCCAGTAGGGCCAATTA
Source organism: uncultured bacterium (assembly GCA_964442615.1). Classification (GTDB taxonomy): domain Bacteria; phylum Zhuqueibacterota; class QNDG01; order QNDG01; family CAYUAG01; genus CAYUAG01. Next base: position 9,156 of record CAYUAG010000114.1, on the reverse strand, counting down.
AAATAATATTATTCGGCATTATCTCATCACGCATCTCATTTCTAACCTGTTGTCTTCTCCATCTGTTACGCAAAGCAATAGCTACCATCTTCTTAGCTTTATCCTGACCGATAATATATTTATCCAACTCAGCTACTATCTTCCGTGGAGTTAAAGTATCTCTCTTTTTTTTCAAATCTCCCTCCATTTATTATTTTACCACACTATAAAAAGTAAATTTTATATATAATTTACACAATTACTTGTACAAAAATTTTTTATAACCACTCTGTTATTTCAGAATTTATAACACTTCTACAATTATCTTATCATTTGTATAAATACATATCTTTGATGTGATCTTTAATGCTTCTTCTACAATTTCTTTTGCATTAAGTTCAGTATGTTTTACAAGTGCCCTTGCAGCAGCCAAGGCATAAGAGCCACCTGAACCAATTGCTACAATATCATCATCAGGTTCAATAATATCACCTGTTCCTGATATTACCAGAGTATTCTTTTTATCAGCAACAGCTAAAAGAGCTTCAAGACGGCGAAGATACTTATCTGTACGCCATTCTTTTGCTAATTCAACTGAAGCACGGTACAAGTTGCCCCGATATTCATCAATTTTTATTTCAAATTTTTCAAATAAAGTAAAAGCATCTGCTGCTGCCCCTGCAAAGCCAGTTAGAATTTGATCATTATACATTTTCCTGACTTTACAGGCTTTCATTTTCATAACAGTTTCTCCCATTGTTACCTGCCCATCACCTCCAAAAGCAGTTTCACCTTTCCTGCGAACTCCTAAAATAGTGGTAGATCTAAATGTTATATTTACCTTATTCATGCTAACGTCCTGATTTGTTTAAAAATTTAAAGTACTCAGATTTTGTAGATAAAATTATTACAGTATTACTATCCACTGTCTCGTTATAGGTTTCCAAAGTTTTGAGAAATGAATAAAAAACCCTAATTAACCTCAACCCATAAAAGTCCATTTTTATAATCAAATTTCCCTTCTTAGTCTTGCTACAGGTATTTTCATCTGTTCTCTATACTTTGCCACTGTTCTTCTGGCTAATATATATCCATCCTTCCTCAAGAAGTCAGAAATAGTCTGATCATTATAGGGTCTTTTAGTATCCTCTTTATCAATAATGTCTTTAATCTTTTGTTTTATTAATTTATTTGAAATTTCTTGACCACTTACTGTTTCTAATCGTTCACTGAAAAAATATTTCAATTCAAATATTCCAAATTCTGTCTGAACATACTTCCCACTTGTTACTCTACTTACTGTAGAAATATCCAAATTAACCTTATCTGCAATATTCTTGAGTATCATAGGTTTTAGGTATCCCTTTCCCTTCTCAAAAAAAGACCTCTGCTTCTTTACGATTGCTTCCATTACTCGCAGTATAGTGGATCTTCTTTGGTATATAGAATTAATCAACCAGCGTGCGGATTCCAATTTTTGACGTAAATAATCACGAGTTTGTTTATTTATCTTTTTCTTTTTCCGTAAAAGTTGCTTATAGGATTTATTAATTTTAAGCCGAGGTACGTTCCAATCATTTAGTGTTATTTTAAAATCACCATCTACTCTTTCAACTATCATATCAGGAATGATATAGTTTTCTCCTTCTGGGACATATCGCTCACCTGGTTTTGGATTCAATTTTGAAATAATATTCATAATTCTCTTTACTTCTTCTATGGAGACATCCAAACATTTTTTTATTTTTTCAAAACGCTTATTCTTAAAATGGTCATAACATTCCTCAAGCATTCGAATAACAAGTTCATTCTTGTCTTGCATCCCATTAAGCTGAATCAAAAGACACTCTTTAAGATCTCTGGCACCTATGCCAGGTGGATCAAATTTATGAATTTCAGAAAGAATATTTTCTACATTTTCCAGAGTAGTAAAAAAATTCTCAGCAATAGATTCTACTGAACAAGCAAGATAACCATCATCATCAAGACACCAGAGTATGTATTTACCAATCTCTTTCTCATTATCATTTAAAGGAGCAAGGTAAAGTTGGTCAAAAAGATGATCCATCAAGGTTACAGGTTCAGCTTCAGGACGGTCTATCTCATCTTCACGAGTTTCTCTTTTCTGTTTGTATTCTAGATTATTTTCGTCATTAAGAATCTCTTCCCAATCGATTTCCTCTTCTTTCTCTTCTTCCTCTTCTTTTTCCTCTTCTTCTGTCTCTTCCTCTTCTTCTTCAACATCTTTCATCTCAATTTCCTGATCAATATCATATTCCAAAAGAGGATTCATTTCAAGTTCTTGTTTTATTCTATGTTCAAGACGCAAGACCGGTAATTGAAGAAGAGATGAAAGCAAAACCTGCTGTGGACTTTGCTTCTGTTGTAATGACATTCTTTGTGATAATTGCATAGAATTTCCCTTATCTGATGTTACTCCTTATAGCGGTCTAAAGTAAATTGTTTACCTAAATATATCTTCCTTGCTTCTTTATCATTAGCTAAAAAATTCGAACTACCTGATTTAAGTATTTCTCCTTCATAAAGTAAATAAGCTCTGTCTGTAATTGAAAGCGTTTCATATACATTATGATCTGTTATTAATACTCCAATACCTTTTTTTTTAAGCCCTGTTACAATTTCTTGAATATCCTCTATGACTATTGGATCAATCCCTGCAAAAGGTTCATCTAAAAGAATAATTTTGGGATTTGTAACCAGTGCTCTGGTAATCTCAACCCTTCTTCTTTCACCTCCGGAAAGTGTGTAAGCCTTTTGTTTGGCAAGATTTGAGATAGACAACTCTTCCAAAAGTTGCTCCAATCTAATTTTTCTCTCCTCCTTTGTTAAATTCAAAGTCTCCAAAATAGCCATGATATTTTCTTCTACAGTCAATTTTCTAAATACTGAAGGTTCCTGACTTAGATACCCTATCCCCATTCTTGCTCTCTTATACATTGCATATTTGGTAATTTTAAGTCCTCCAAAAAAAATATCTCCACTCAAAGGCTTAATCATACCTGTAATCATATGAAAGGTTGTTGTTTTTCCAGCTCCATTGGGACCTAATAGGCCTACAATTTCTTTATTACTCACCTCTAATGATACTTCATTCACCACCCTCTTTTTGCGATAAGCTTTTATTAAATTTTCAACTTTTAATATAATTTTTTTTGTTTCCGCCATGTCTCTGCACTTTTAAAGTAATTCAACTAATACATAATTAAAAATATCAAATGATTATTTATTTACTTTTGCTTTTCGTTGGTGTATATTTACCAGTACATAATCCTGGATCACTAAACACATTAACTTTTTTTAAGCTATCATTTTTAAATATAAGCTTAATTTTATCACCAGTCAATAAATTTTTTCCTCTTTCATTCTCTTCGTTAATATAATAAATACTACTAGCCTGTCCTGAAACAAGAACTTCTTTTATAGTATCATTTTCAGCTATTATAGTTATTTTTCCCCCTCGCAATTCATCCTGTGAAGTACTATCTTTGGAAATAATTTCAGCCTTGCCTCTTATAATTCCACCATTAAAATTCATATTTCGTATACAAATATAAATAGTATCACCTTTCATTCTATGTCTTTTTTGTCTAACAATGGGTGAATCCATTAGTAATAAAGTATCTTTTTGAGCAAGAAAAATCCCTTTACCGCATTCAGCATTTAGATGAGTTTTAACAATTGATACACTATCACTGACAACAACTTTATCTTCTTGACCCCATGCATCAATTCGTAATCCATTAATAGTCAATTTCTCACTAGTAGTAGTATCTGTTTTCACTACCTGGGTTCTTCCTTTTACAAAGGCATAATCCTTTTGTTTATCATAAAAAGCTTCATCTCCATATAAAACAACATGTTCAACTAAATCTCTGACAATTACATTCCCAAGGGCTACGGTAGTTTTTTCTATCTGATTATATACAACTTTGTCAGCATTGAGTACCCGGTTATTTGTTTTCACACGAACATTTCCAGTAGCAGTTTCAATACTTTCATTACCATTATATTCAACCATATTAGCCCAGAGAGTATGCATACCATCACAAATTTGTACCTGTTTCTGTAAGATAGCGAATCTCCTACTTCGATATAAGGTAGCTTTATGGCAAAAAAGCATAGCATTACCCTGGTCCAATTTTACGTTCCCATATAAAGTAGTAACCTCTTCATTATTAATTATATGGGTCACAAGGCTGTCAGCATGAATTAATTTTAATTTGTCATTTTTCTCTTTTTTCTGATCATTATATTTTAGATTCAGACCATTAAAAAATAAAAACAGACAAATTGTTAAGACAATTCTAGTCATCATTGTTTTTTACTTTTAAGTGTATCATTAATTTTTACTGTATCCACTGTATCTTCAGAGCTGTTCATAAATTCGTTTTTTATCTTCTCAATCTCAACACGCTCTGAGCTTACACCCCAGGGTTGATAAATTACTCTTCTGGTAAGATCAGGATTTGACTCAAATCCTTTTCCATACAGAGTATCTCCATCTTTGGTGGTTATCAATACCAGAGTATCTGAGAAAATTTTGTTTATTTGATTATCCCATCTTAGCTCTTCAGTATAAAGTGTCATTCCAGTATCTGAAATCACAACCACATTACCTTTTCCCACAATATCTTCTGTGGTCTCATGAAATTCTCCTGTCTCAGCTGAAATAAATGAAGTATGATTACCCTTGGCATTATAAAAGTCTAATTTAATTCCTTCATTAAAATAGATTACTTTTTCATCATCATATTTTCGCATGTGTCCGTAATGCAAAACAGCTTGTTTTATCCCAGCTTTTGATATATACAGTTTAGAGTTATACCCTTCCTGACTTGGCAATTTTTCAATAACAGTAGACTTATTTATAGGTGTAGTTTCTTTGTTTTTACATCCTATAAAACAAAAAATTAAACAAATAATATAAAGTAAAAATTTTTTTATAATACAGATCATGCTAATCCTGCCTTTAAAAGATCATGTAAATGAACCATACCAACTACATCATTATTTTTATCTACAACAATAAGTTGATTTATACTATATTCTTCCATTTTATTGAGAGCTTCAACTGCAAGTACACCTTTCTCAATACATTTCGGATCAGGTGTCATTATATCTCTGGCAAATAAATCCCAGATATTATGCTTTTGTTCTATTTGTCGTCGTAAATCACCATCTGTTATAATTCCAATGAGGGAGTCATTCTCATCAACTATACAGGTAGCTCCCAGACGTTTGGAGGTTATCTCAATTATTGTTTCTGGTATAGGAGTATCTTCTCTAACTGTGGCAATATCATTACCCGTACGCATCACATCATCTATTTTTAAAACAAGTCTTTTTCCAATATCGCCACCTGGATGATACCTGACAAAGTCTTCTACACTAAGTCCTCTCTCCTGAAACAATGCAAGTGCCAGTGCATCTCCAAGAACAAGGGTGGTAGTTGTACTTGATGTAGGTACAAGATCAAAGGGACAAGCCTCAGAACTAATACTTGCATCCAGCACAACATCACTACTTTTAGCCATGGGAGAATTAATATTCCCGGTTATTGAGATTATTTTTATTCTCTGACGTTTTAAAAATGGCATTAAATAAAGTATCTCTTTAGTTGTACCACTTTTTGATATGCAAATCACAATATCATCTTTTAATACAACACCAAGATCCCCGTGAAGTCCTTCTGCTGCATGTAGAAATATGGCAGCAGTTCCAGTACTTGTCATGGTTGAGGCTATCTTCTGTCCTATGAGACCGGATTTTCCCAATCCAGTGATTATCACTCTTCCTTTACATGCTAAAAGTATATCTATTGCTTTTTGAAACTCTTCCCCTATTCTCTCCTCTAAAGCCTGAATTGCTTCGGCTTCCATTCTTACTACTTCTTTTCCTTTTTCTATGCTCATAATTGATTAACCTGCATTCTTCTGTTATTCATACTTAATTATGATTTAATTTTATTCCAGTCATTCAAAAATTTTTCTATACCTATATCAGTAAGAGGATGTTGAATAAGTTTTTCCATCACTTTATAAGGTATTGTTACTCCATCAGCTCCCATTAAGGCCGATTCGAGTATATGATTTGGATTACGAATACTGGCCACAATTACTTCTGTATTAATTTCTGGATAGTTACTATATATTGCTACAATTTCACTTATAAGATCCATACCTGGATAGGAAATATCATCCAATCTGCCCACAAATGGACAAATATATTCAGCTCCTGCCTTGGCTGCAAGTATTGCCTGAGTAGGTGAAAAAATCAAGGTTACTGTAGTGCTTATTCCTTGCGCATTTAATTCCTTAACTGCTTGCAAACCAGCTGTGGTTACTGGAATTTTCACTGTGACATTTTCAGCCCAACTTGCATATTTTTTTCCCTCTTCCATAATTCCTTCCAAATCTTTGCTCACCGGTTCAACAGCAACTGGTCCATCAACACAGTCTGTTATCTTCATAACTGTCTTTTTAAAATCACCTCTGGATTTCATTATCAGAGTCGGATTGGTAGTTACTCCATCAGCCAATCCCAGTTTTTTAGCTTTCTCAATCTCATTAATATCAGCTGAATCAACAAAAAATTTCATTGGACCTCCATATATTTATCTACAATTTTTTCCCATTTATTTTGTTTTTTTAAAATAAGTTCAACCAGTTCTCGAATAGCTCCTTCTCCTCCTTTTTTCTCAGTTACGATATCAGAAATTTCTTTGACCTCTCTTCTGGCATTGCTTGGTGCAGCAGAAATACCAGATCTTCTCATAATTTTCATATCCAGAAGGTCATCGCCAATATAACAAATATTCTCATATTCAATATTAAAATCACCCATTATTGAAACTAACGTCTTTAACTTATCTTCTATCCCCTGAGAGATAACATCGAACTTAAGTTCCCTTGCTCTTTGGGTTACTGCTTCAGATTGTCTTCCTGTAATAATACCTGTTTTCAATCCTCCCTCTCGTGCCAGAGTAATTCCCATACCATCCTGAACATTAAATTGTTTGAATTCCTGCCCCTCACTTCCCAATATTATTCCCCCTTTAGTTAACACACCATCCACATCACAGATCAACATTGTAATTTTTTTTATACGCTTTATTAATTCATCTTTCATATTAGCACTTTCTTTTCATTACCAAAATTTAATCTCATCCAATCCTCTTACCAATTCATCAATTTTTTTCAAATGTTCTAATAATGTATCCAGATATTCAAGAGGCCACATACTGGCTGCATCACATAATGCTTTGGAACAGTCAGGATGTGTTTCTATAAAAATTGCATCAATACCTGCAGCTACTCCAGCCCGGGCTAAGGAGGGTACATATTGGGGAGCACCACCTTTAGGATCTGAACTTGAGATTCCATATACTCTGATTGCATGAGTTGGATCAAAAACAACTGGATAGCCGATCTCATGCATTATTTTAAAAGAACGCATATCCACTACTAAATTATGATACCCAAAGCAGGCACCTCGTTCCGTTAACAGTATGTTACTATTTCCTTCCCCCTCAATTTTTCCAGTAACATTTTTTAAATCATGAGGATCAAGAAATTGTCCTTTTTTAATATTAATCACCTTCCCGGTTCTTGCTGCTTCAACTGTTAATCCAGTCTGCATACAAAGATAAGCTGGTATCTGAATGACATCAAGAACTTCAGCAGCTGTTTTTACACTATGCTTATCATGCACATCCGAAAGAACCGGTATGCCAATTTCATCTTTAACTTTCTGCATAATACGCATTCCTTTTTCAAGTCCAGGCCCCTGAAAACTTTTAGAAGATGATCTATTATCTTTTAAATATGATGCTTTAAAAATAAAGGGCATATTATAAGAATCCGTAATTTTTTTTACTTTCTCAGCTACTTCCATAACTAAATCCTCTGACTCCATTACACAGGGACCACCAATAAGTACCAGAGGATGATTTTTTCCTATGGGAATTGAATTAACCATTACATCTTTCATACATATTCTCCATTTCTATCAGATATGTTTTCCAAAATATATTTTAAAAATCAACCATTACTCTCTATTTCTAATCTCTCTCTTACTTCTTTCAAATCCTCTTCAGTATCCACACTCATAGGTTCGTATTTAGTTTCTGCAGTTTTAATTCGGTAGCCGTTTTCCAGCACTCTCAGTTGTTCCAATCTCTCAATATTCTCCAGCCTAGTAGGTACAAAATTGGAAAATTTTTTTAAAAAGTCTTTTCTGTAACTATATATACCAATATGTTTATAATAGATACAATCCTTTAACCACTGATTTTTATCAGAGGAATCACGATAAAAGGGAATTGATGCACGGGAAAAATAAATTGCATATCCATTTTTATCAATAACTACTTTTGCAGTATCAGGACTTTCCAATTCTTCAATATTTTTAATCTTTTTTATTAATGTTCCCATGACAGGTTTTGAATCATTGATTAAAATTTCAGCAACTTGATCTACTTCCTCAGGTTCAATAAAAGGTTCATCTCCCTGAATATTAATAACTATATCCGTATCGTAATTTTTAACTGCATAAGCAACCCTATCACTCCCAGAAGCTAATTCAGTGGGAGTCATAATAACGTCATTACTGAATTGTTTTACTGTATTATAAATTCTTTTATCATCTGTGGCAATTATTATTTTTTCAGCATATTTAGACATTTTTGCTCTCTCCCATACCCTTTGTATCATGGGTTTACCTCCAATATCTGCCAGAGGTTTTCCTGGCAAGCGACTCGATTTATATCGTGCAGGTATAATTCCAATAACTTTTTTACTCAAAAAAATACCTCTCTAATCACTTTTTTATTATTTTAGGTATCTTAAAGATATCAGCCTTATGGGAAGGAGCATTACCCAGAGCCTGTTTTTGAGTTAAATATTTATTAATATAATCATCTCTTAAAATAGAATCTTGATCAAATAGATCTAATTTATGCTGAATCTCTCTTTTATCTATTTTAATTAAAATCTCTGTAAAGGTAAATAATTTATTTAAATTTACTTGCATTTCTTTTTTTTGGGACTCAATAAAACTGACTTTTGCAAGTTCAGCTGTTTTTTTGACTTCTTTAATTGTAATCATCTTATTACTTCAAAAATTAATTTAATTAAAATATAAGAGTTAGGCAAGAAA
>CAYUAG010000113.1:0-10950 GCA_964442615.1 uncultured bacterium | reverse complement strand
GTATGGGGCTCCCTGGAAGAACAAATGGAGGAAAAAGGATTTTCAAAAAATGATATGAATACCATAATTTTAGAATTAAATGAATTTATAAAAAATAAATCTTGATAATATTCAATTGATTTTTTACCATACTTTTAGTAATTTTTTATATCATTTATATTTGAACTTAGTATCAAGGCCATAATGTATTATAAATAATTTTAATTATTATTTCTTACATACTTAGTCTCTAGGTGTCTTTGTGGCTGTGAATTTTTAAGGTTAATCAATCATTACTATTAAACAGGATTTTATAATGAAAAAAAAACGTCTTTTCTTGATTGACAGCACAGCACTTGCTTATAGATCCTATTTTGCCTTTATCCAAAATCCCTTAATAAATTCCAAAGGAATAAATACCAGCGGTATTTTTGGATTCACAAATACTTTAATTAAAATTCTGCGGGAGGAAAATCCAGAAGCAATTGCCTGTGTTTTTGATACAAGTGCACCAACCTTTAGACATAAAATATTTTCTGAATATAAAGCAACTCGTGAAAAGATGCCGGATGAACTGGGAGAACAGTTTCCTGTGATCAAAGAGATGGTAAAGGCTTTTAATCTATCTCTGATTGAAAAAGATGGTTATGAGGCTGATGATCTTATCGGTACTCTGGCAAAAAAAGGTGCAACTGCAAAAATGGATGTATTTATTGTGGCTGGTGATAAAGATTTTATGCAGCTTGTAAATAATAATATCAAAATGTATGTTATGGGAAGAGGGCGATCTGGACAAGCTGAAATTGTAGATGTACAGAAAGTTGTTGAAAAAATTGGAGTTAAACCTGAGAGAATTATTGATTATTTTGCCTTAATGGGAGACAGTTCGGATAATATTCCAGGAGTACCTGGTATAGGAAAAAAAACAGCTAAAGAATTAATTGATACCTTCGGTAGTCTTGATAATGTACTTGATAATGTTGAAAAAATTAAAGGAAACAGAGTAAAAGAAAACCTAGTTAATAATAAAAAACTGGCACTTCTTTCCAAAAAATTAGTTACCATTGATACCCAGGTACCTCTGGATATTGAGTTGGAGTCCTTGCATTTTAAAAATGTTAATGAGAATGAAATGATTTCATTATTCAAAGAATTGGAGTTTACCAGTTTAATCAGTAGGATTAAGGAATTTATGGTAACAGAAGTTACCGAGGATAAAGTGAAAAAGGATTATAAAACCGTTCTTTCCCAGGATCAACTTCAAGATCTGACCAAAGAGTTAAAAAATGTTGACTGTTTTGCTCTAGATCTGGAAACTACCTCCCTTGATCCCATAAGTGCTGAGATTGTAGGATTATCTTTTTCCCCAATCCAGGGAAGGGCATATTATGTTCCCATTCTTTTTCCTGATGAAAACAGAGATGATCCCTGGTTTACCATGAAAAGTGAGAAAAGAAGGTCATTGGTATTATCATCATTAAAACCTGTTCTAGAAAATCCTGAAATTAAAAAATATGGACAGAATATAAAATTTGACTGGTTGATCTTAAAGTATAATGACATAGATCTACAGGGTGTTGTTTTTGATACTATGGTTGCAGCCTACTTGATTAATCCTTCTTCCAGACGATATAACCTCGATATTCTATCCATGGAGTATCTTCATCTACAAAAAATTTCTATTACAGAGCTTATTGGATCCGGCAAGAATCAAAATGGAATGCAGGAAGTTCCCTTAAAAGATATAACAGAATACGCCTGTGAGGATGCAGATTTTGCTTTTCGACTCGTAGAGGTCTTGAATAAAAAAATTAAAAAATATAATATGCAAAAACTTTTTCAAACTGTTGAGATGCCTTTTATTAAGGTTCTTATGGAATTAGAAGAAAATGGAGTTGCCATTGATAAAAAACTTCTCCATAACATGTCTGAAGAGGTGAAATTACAACTTGATAGAATTCAACAGGAAATATATGAGATTGCTGGGGAAGAATTTAATATTAATTCCACCCAACAATTAGGCAAAATTTTATTTGAGAAATTGAAAATTCAGGAAGAACTGGGAATAAAGAGAGTAAAACGGACAAAAACCGGATATTCCACAAATGAGCAAGTACTTCAATCCTTGACAGTTCATCCCCTCCCCCGAAAATTACTCGACTATCGAAAATACAAGAAACTGAAATCAACTTATATTGACGCTCTTCCAAAATTGATCAATCCTAAAACTGGGAGAATACATGCATCATTCAATCAAACTGTTACTGTAACCGGAAGAATTTCCACCAGTAAACCAAATTTACAGAATATTCCGGTAAGAACTGAAATGGGCAGAGAGATTCGAAAAGCTTTCATTACTGAAAAAAAGAACTGGAAGATTGTTTCAGCTGATTATAGTCAGATCGAACTTAGGATAATGGCTCATCTATCCCAAGATAAAACTTTAATTAAATCCTTTAAAAATGGTGAAGATATACATTTACGAACAGCATCTGAAATTTTTAATTTGCCCCTGGATAAAATATCAGATGATCATCGCAGTCAGGCAAAGACCATCAACTTTGGAATTATTTATGGGATGGGAGCCTTTGGACTGGCAAGTCGACTTGGAATTCCAAATAAACAAGCAGAAAATTTCATTGATGCCTACTTTACCAAATATCCTATGGTTAACAGTTTTATTTCTCAGACAATCGCACATGCTTATGAAAACGGGTTTGTAACCACACTTTTAAACCGGAGACGCTATCTACCTGAATTGAAAAACAGTAACCAGAAGATAAGAGAATTTGGAGAGCGTACAGCCGTAAATACTCCTATTCAAGGAACCGCAGCTGATTTGATTAAAATTGCCATGATAAGAATATCAGAAAAACTAAGAAGCGGACTATGGAAATCAAAATTAATTCTCCAGATACATGACGAACTCCTTTTTGAAACACCAGAAAATGAAATTAACAGATTAAAAGAGATGGTAACTAAAGAAATGACCACTGCTTTAAAACTTTCTGTTCCCATTGAAGTGGATGTGGGAGTGGGTAACAACTGGCTGGAAGCGCATTAAATTCAATAATAATTAATCATTTATCAAATTTTATTCATTTAGCACAGGTCACACATTAACAAAGATAGACTGAATATAAATGTGGTATAGAGCTAGTCCCCTGCACTTTGTCATGCCTGCTAAGACAAGCATCCAGGGGTAAGAGAATAAGAATGTGCTTTTTTTAGGATAAATCAATCCATTACGCCTCAGACCCATCCTTTGTTCAAGAATATAAACTCATTTTTATGATAGATTATTTTCCCCTCTCTTTTTCAAAAGAGAGGGGAATTAAGGGGGTGAGTTAGAGAAAACTCATCCCCAACCCCTTCTCTTTGGAAAAGAGAAGGGGCTTGAAAACGTATTAAACTAAAAAGTGTTAAAAACTAGGATTTCACAGGAAAACCATTTTCCCCTCTCTTTTTCAAAAGAAAGGGGGATTAAGGGGGTGAGTTTCTGAAATGAACCGACTCTTGCTTCGCATAATAAATGTAAAACGCAATAAGATCCATGCTTTCGCAAGAATAAAATTATACAGTTGAGGTCATTCAGAATATTAAAAATAACCAGTTGAAATTATAACCTCAATGTTTTATATTAATTAAAAAAGTGCCGAAGGGGGGATTCGAACCCCCGCATCCTTACGAATACTGCGTCCTGAACGCAGCGCGTCTACCAGTTCCGCCACTCCGGCATGTATATATTTAAGGTAAGCAATCTTAAAATTAATGTCAAGATGTTTTTAGGGACTGTAAAATGACAGATAAAAGTGAAAAAATAGTAACTAAAAATCGTAAAGCAAAACATGATTATTATATACTTACTACCATAGAAACAGGAATAGTATTAAAAGGAACTGAAGTAAAATCACTTCGGCAAGGCAAGGCAAATATTAAAGACAGTTATGCCCGAATTGTCAATGGTGAAGTTAAACTGTATGAACTCCATATCAGCGCTTATCAAAACCTGGGGTATGCCAAACATAATCCCACCCGCCCCAGAAAACTTTTATTACATAAAAGAGAAATAAAAAAATTGAATGGAAAAGTTGAGGAAAAAGGTCTAACCCTGATTCCCCTTCAAATTTATTTTAAAGGAGGAGTTGCCAAAGTAGAGTTAGCTCTGGCCAAAGGTAAAAAAGTTTATGACAAACGAGAAAAAATATCAAAACAAGATACTGATAAAGAGATTACTAAGGTGTTAAATAAATAGAATAAGATATTAATGGTTAATGATTATGTTTAAAAAACCACCAATCACAGGAATTTATGGTAACCGATAGTATAGAGGTGAGAATGTTCATTATAATGTAAAATTACTAGAAATGGCGACTTACCGGTTAGGATCAGTTCCTGACTGATTTTTATGCATTTAATTCTCAAAATCCTTTAATCGGTTACAAATTATAATTTATAACTTTAGATAATTAAGAATTAGTTACTTGTCCTTTTCTTAAAGTGGACTAATTTATAATTCCAAACATTAAACTACCAAAGAAATAAAGATTGTTAAAATAGGAGTAATTGATGTGTAAAAATGTTTATGATATTTTAAAAGAACGGGGATTTATTTATCAGAGTACGGATGATAAAGCTATAAGAAAACTTTTAGCTGAAAAAAAAGTAACCTGCTATATAGGATTTGATGCCACTGCCAACTCTCTACATGTAGGAAGCTTGGTTCCCATAATGGCCCTCCTACATATGCAGCGATGCGGACACAGACCCATTGCTCTTTTTGGAGGTGGTACGACTATGGTTGGAGATCCAAGCGGAAAAACAGAGATGAGAAAAATGCTATCCAAAAAGCAGATCATTGAATCAGGTAAATATATTAAAAAACAGTTTGCACACTATCTGGATTTCAGGAAAAATAGAGCTTTGCTGTTGAACAATGCAGATTGGCTTCTGGATTTAAACTATATTGAGTTTCTTCGTGATGTAGGCAGACATTTCAGCGTCAACAGAATGCTTACTGCTGAGAGTTATAAAATCAGATTGGAAACCGGTCTCTCTTTTCTTGAGTTTAATTATATGCTCCTTCAAGCATTTGATTTCTATATTCAGGCCAGAGATTATGACTGTGAGATTCAAATGGGCGGACAGGATCAATGGGGAAATATTGTAGCTGGAGTTGATCTTACCAGGCGAAAACTTGAAAAGCAGGTGTATGGAATAACCTTCCCACTTATAAAAACTTCAAGCGGAGAAAAATTCGGGAAATCAGCAGGCAATGCAATCTGGCTGGATAAAAATATGACTCCGGTTTTTGACTTTTATCAGTACTGGAGAAATGTTGATGACAGAGATGTCAAGCGTTATCTGGGACTTTTCACTCTGCTTCCCATGGACGAAATCAATCGCCTTTCCAAGGAAAATATCAACCGGGCCAAAGAAATACTTGCCTATGAAGCAACAAAACTTGCTCACAGACAGGATGAGGCAAAAAAAGCCTATTTAACTGCTGCAGATCAGTTTGGAATAAGTGATCCTAACTGTAAAGTTAAAACCTCATCTAATATTAAAGAAATTAAAGTCAATACAGGTGGAGATATTCCAACTATTACTATTCCAGCTGAAGAACTTGAAAAAGGAATCTGGATAGTAAAGTTATTTGTGAAAGCAAAATTATGTCAAAGCAATGGAGAAGCAAGACGGTTGATTAGACAGGGAGGAGCATATCTGAATGATACAACTATCACTAATGAAAAACAGGAATTGAAACCGGAAGATATATCTGATAATCAACTAATAATCAAAGCGGGGAAAAAGAAAGTTAAACGTATTTTATTTACCTAGGATCCATAGAGGGATACAGTGGAATATTTTATATCAATTGATACCCAATTATTTTTAATCTTAAACAGAGGAATAGTTAATCCGGTTTTCGATATAATTATGCCCTTTATCACGGAATCTGATAACTGGAAAATTCCTATAGTTATTATCTGGTTGTCTCTTATTATTTTTGGTGGAAAAAAAGGAAGGATTGCAGCCTTACTGATTGTATTTGTAATCACCCTGAGCGATCAGCTCTCCAGCTCGGTTATTAAACCCTTAGTGGGAAGAGTCCGACCCTGCTTTGAACTTGAAAATGCCCGCTTAATCATTCATCAGTCTCACTCTAGTTCATTCCCATCTTCCCATGCTGCAAACATGTCTGCAGCAGCCACACTTTTTTCAGTCTTATACTCCAGGTATACATGGATATTTATATCCATCGCCATATTTGTTGCTTATTCCAGAATTTATGTCGGAGTCCATTACCCTGCTGATATTTTGGCAGGAGGCATTCTGGGCATCTTATGTACAATAACTATTTTTCAAATCAAAAAAATAGTAATAATTATCTGGAATAGATATATTAAATCCAAGCAGATAAGGGTAAAGGAGAATCATGAAAAAAATAATCAATAACACCAGGATTGAACTGGCCATACAAGATATTACTGATATTAAAGTTGATGCTGTAGTAAATGCTGCTAACTCAAAACTTGCACATGGTGGTGGTGTTGCAGGAGCCATTGTAAGAAAAGGAGGAAAGATAATTCAAAAAGAAAGTAATGAATGGATTAAAGAAAAAGGAGAGGTTGCTACAGGCTATGCAGCCATAACCTCTGCTGGTTCTCTGTCTGCCAAGTATGTAATTCATGCTGTGGGTCCAAGAATGGGGGAAGGAAACGAAACAGAAAAATTAAGAAAGGCAACCTTACACAGTCTTAAATTAGCTGATGAATATAAAATCAAATCTATTGCTTTTCCTGCCATAAGCACAGGGATCTTTGGTTATCCTGTAGACAAGTGTGCAGAAATAATGCTTTTAACAGTCAAAAAATATCTGGAAAAAAAGACTTCTTTAAAAAAAATTATCTTCTGTCTTTTTGAAAATCAAACCTATACAATATTCGTAGATAAGCTTAAAGAATTAATAGAAAAACAGAGGAGTAAATAAAAAATGAAAAAATTTGGAACAATACTATTTTTAGTATGTCTTTTTATCACTGAAATTAATTTTTCCCAAACAAAGCTTTCAACTTCAACTGAGAAAGAGCTTCCCAAAACTTTCGACCTGAGAAATGTGGATGGAAAAAGCTATGTTACCTCAGTCAGACACCAGAGAGGTGGAACCTGCTGGACTCATGGAGTTATGGCTGCCATAGAGGGAAATCTATTGATAACTGATGCCTGGAAAAATGCCGGAGAATCAGGCGAACCTAATCTGGCAGAATACCATCTTGACTGGTGGAATGGATTCAATAAACACTATAACGAAGACATTCATCCCAAATCAAGTGGATTGGACGTCCATTATGGAGGAGATTACCGGGTTACTTCAGCCTATATTTCAAGAGGGGAAGGACCTGTACGTGATATTGATGGCCAATTTTTTGATACTATTCCTAAAAAAGACAGTCCCTACTATCACCACTTTTATGTTCCTGATATTGAATGGTATACTGTGGGAGAGTCACTGGAACGGATAGATTTAATAAAAACCAAAATCATGGAATACGGAGTAATGGGTACCTGCATGTTTTCTAACAGTCAATATATGAATTATAATGATTATACTCATTACCAACCTCCAGATTCAACTGCTGAGCCCAACCATGCCATAGCCATTGTAGGCTGGAATGACACTCTAACTACTCAAGCTCCTCATCCTGGAGCCTGGCTTTGTAAAAACAGCTGGAGTACTGGCTGGGGACTTAATGGTTTCTTCTGGATATCCTTTTATGATAAACATAGTACCCGACAAGCTGAAATGGGTGCTGTTTGTTTTCAAAATGTAGAACCTTTAAAGTATTCTACTATTTACTACCATGATTATCACGGTTGGAGAGATACCAAATCAGACTGCCAGCAGGGATTCAATTGCTTCTTCGCAGCTGCTGATGAATATCTTTCTGCAGTGAGTTTTTTTACTGCCTCTGATGATGTACAATTTCTGGTAAAAATTTATGATAATTATAAGGAAAATGAACTGAGTGATCTGCTTTCAACTAAATCCGGACAGATTGATAATCAGGGATTTCATACTGTAGAACTGGATACTGTAGTGGAACTTTTAAGCGGTGATGATTTTTATATCTACCTCTATCTCTCTCAAGGGGGACATCCCTATGATTGTACTTCTGAAGTACCAGTTTTGCTTGGGGCCTCCTATACCGGAACCATGGTTACATCCTCTGCCGAGCTAGGAGAATCGTATTACCTTGAAAATGATCAATGGTTAGATTTTACCGAATTTGATCCTTCTGGCAATCTCTGCATCAAAGGATTGACCATACAAGAATATAATTCTGATATTATTATGGTACAATCCGGAATCCCCCATACATTTGAACTGCTCCAAAACTATCCTAATCCGTTTAATAATTCTACCTTTATTACCTACAGATTGAACCGTTCTACCCGGGTTGTTTTGACCGTATATGATATAACCGGCAGAAAAGTTATTACTCTGAAAGATAAGATCGAAGATGCAGGAGAAAAATTTGTGAACTGGAATGGTAAGAATATTAAAGGAGAAGATGTAAGTTCAGGTGTGTACATCTATTCTTTGAAAACTGATAATCACATTTTTAGTAAAAGAATGGTTCTGATTCGCTGATATACCCTCTATCTGGTTTGAATTAAAAGCTTTATTAAAACAGAAAAAGGAAGTAAAAAGGAAAAAGGAAAAAAGGAAGATGGAAAAGAGAAGAACAAAAATTTAAGATAAGAAATATTAGCAATAGGGAAAAGGAGGGAGTTATGCTTAATAAATTTTTTAAGCTCCAGGAAAATAACACAACTGTTAGGATCGAAATCACAGCTGGTTTAACCACCTTTCTCACCATGGCCTATATTATCGTGGTTCAGCCCATGGTCCTTTCCGGTAAAATGTTTGGTTTCAGTACTGGTATGGATTTTGGATCTGTGTTAACTGCAACCTGTATTTCTGCTGCCATTGCAACTATTATTATGGCTTTATATGCTAAATATCCTATTGCCCAAGCACCTGGTATGGGGGAAAATTTTTTCTTTGTTTTTTCTGTTCTGCCTGCTGCAACAGCTGCTGGATTCTCCAACAACTGGCAGGTTGGTCTGGGAGTGGTCTTTATTGCAGGAGTAATTTTTTTGCTTCTCAGTTTAACAGGTGTTCGCAAAATGATTGTTAATGCTATAAGCCCTAATTTAAAAAACAGTATGGCTGTTGGTATTGGTCTTTTTATTGCCTTTATAGGACTCCAGAATTCAGGTCTTATAGTCTCTGCTGCCTCTATTGTCAAGACTTCTTCCGGTCCCCTACTGAGTCCCGGGACTCTGCTGAAAATGAATCCTCATTTTGCTTCTCTAGATTTAATTGTATTCTTTTTTGGATTATTCTTAACCTCAACTCTTCATGCCAGAAAAATAAAAGGATCCATCCTCTGGGGAATAGTGGGAGCCACCCTGTTTTCAATCCTGTTACGAGTGGCTTTTATACTTCTCCCTGATTCAATTTCTGAAGCTGAAGCAATTACAAACTCTAATTTAATGACCCAATTTTCTTTAACCACCAGGATATTTTCTTCTCCTCCTTCTCTGAGTCCTACCTTTTTTAAAATGGATGTAGTGGGTGCTCTCTCTCTGACCATGATACCCTTTATTATCATTTTCCTTTTTATGGATATATTCGACACCATTGGAACCTTAATCGGAGTAAGTGAACAGGCAGGTTTTATTAAAGACGGTGAACTGCCGCGCGCCAATAAAGCTTTACTCTCTGATGCAGTAGGAACTGTAAGTGGTGCTTGTTTAGGTACAAGTACAGTCACCAGTTTTATTGAAAGTGCAGCCGGAGTAGAACAAGGAGGCAGAACAGGCTTAACCTCTCTTATTACAGCCGCACTTTTCCTCCTGGCTCTGTTCTTAAGTCCAATAGTAACCATGATTGGCAGCTATACTGTTATTACTGCCCCTGCTCTGGTGATTGTAGGAGCCATGATGCTGAAAAATGTCAGTAAAATTGACTGGTCCGATTACAGCGAGTCTATTCCTGCTTTTCTTACCTTGATAGGTATCCCCTTAACCTATTCTATTGCTGATGGTCTGGCATTGGGATTTATAAGCTATCCCATAATTAAACTGTTCAGTGGTAAAGCTAGGGAAGTAAGTTGGTTAATGTATGTAATAAGTATAATACTGATTTTATATTTTATTTTTATTCGGGCACATATAGGGTGATATAAAGGTAGTAAACTACTCTTAACAGGTTGCTTAAAAGTAGTACCCAAAATCTTGGAATCTGATAAAAAATTTAAGTGCTGGGGAAAAAAATACTATCTTTTTTCTTGACATTCTACAACTAAATTAGTATAATATAACGTTTTAAACTTCACCTGAAATTAAATTACATACAGTTATAAACTCTATATCTGAAATACTGAACAGAACTTTACTTTATAGATTAGATTACTAAAAACAATAGTACTTATAAACCATCACTTATTAATTATATATTTTTACTATTAATGGGAGTGACTGGGCGGAGCTGTGGATTGTAGGTAGGGTTTGAGGAATAGACAAGGTATAGGAAAAACAAGTAATAATTTACTTTTTTTCGGTAAATACTTGACATTTTCATAATAATTTGTTAAATATGGTTAATTGATTTTTTACTATTCAGTGTATAATTTTGATATGATGTCTTTAAATAGGTTCGAAGTACTGTTATCAACAAATAAAATTATTGTTTGCTAATAACATAAAGGCTCGCATGAATACTACAGTTTCTGAAAAAATTAAGCGAGAAAATGTTCAATCGGAATACAGAAATAAGCCTTTAAAATTATTGGATCAAGTACAGCAGACTATCCGTACAAAACACTATTCCTATCGGACGGAAAAATCGTATGTAGGATGGATTAAACAGTTTATTATGTTTAATGGTAAAAAACATCC
>CAYUAG010000112.1:0-11326 GCA_964442615.1 uncultured bacterium | reverse complement strand
TTAAATTCTCTTGTTTGCTAACACTTCAACAAGCTCAGTGCAGGGCTCAGGACAGGCCTTCAAATACATCCCCCTAAATCCTCTCCTTGGCCATTAACATGGCTCAGGACAAGCTCTCAAGAGAGGACTTGCATTACGAAAAATTTCTCCCCTTGAGGAGAGATGTCCGTTCAAGGCGGACAGAGGAGTATCCCTCCCTTAATCCTGGTTAATACTACTCTGCGGATATGGGACCTGGCGTTTATGGTTTAATTAAAAAATAATAGATACACCGCTTATAATGGTAAGTATTGTTTTTTCCAGACCACCCAAATTGAAACCATAGGAAATCGAAGTGTTTAAAGCAGCATGTTCATTAAAAAAGTTTCTGAAGCCTGCTCCGAATGTGAGATAGGCATGTTCCATAAAATCACTCTCACCCGGAGCGACTTCATTCTGGTACCACTTAACTGTGAAATAGGGAATAAATTTTGATGATGTTTGAAAATTGTAACTGGCAAATGCTGAAAAACTGAATATTTTATAGGTGGCGCCCATCATACCCTGATATATCAGGAGCTGAGGTGCCGCACCTGCCTGAAGATTTTTGGTTAAAAAATAACCATAACTTAATTTTATAGCACCAGTACCTCCTGTCTCGAATTCAGCACCGATCATTTTTGCATAAAAGCCCATAAAACTGATTTCAGAGTCTCCTTTTTCTACTCCCATACTGCCGATTTCACCGGAACCGGAAGAAGTTGTGGTTTCATAATTATCGTGTATCTTTTTTTTAGGCGGCATTTTTATGAAATCACCAATCCCTATTAAATACTTTTTATGCTGAGTAATGATTACTGCTGCACACTGACCTTTTGCATATTTTACTATTCTTACTTTACCAATTGTTTTAACCTTATTTTCTGAGATTTGCCTTAATACCGCAATTTCATCGCCAGGCTGATAGCCTGATGATACATCAATGTTGATGAGTACATAGTATTTTACCCGCTTTACTATATCTTGGCAAAGTAGGTCAGAAGATACCAACAGAAACATGCTTACAATGACTAGTTTTAATAATCGCATACCAACCTCCTAGAATATAAATGACAATCCGGTCATAACCATAAACAGACCGCCTTCCGCTTCAGAAGCGAGTGAGAAGCCATAGGTGATAGCAGAATTTAAAGCCATATATTCGGTAAAGAAATTTCGCACTCCTAATCCGATGTTAAGGTATGAGTAATCTGAAAAATCACCCCATTCGGGTGAAAAATCCATTTGGTAAAACTCACCATAAATGTACGGTACTGTTTTGGAAGCTGTAGAGAAATTAAAATTGAAGTAGACTGATCCGCTAATTTTGGATTTGGTTCCCTCTCCGGCTCTGGTGAATGTAATTTGCGGACCAATTCCGATTTGCAAGTTGGGTATCAAAAAATATCCGTAACTGATTTGCAGTGATCCACGTCCTCCGGAACTAAATTCATCTCCATTAATGTGCGAATAATAGAACAGAAACCGGATTTCGGAGTCGCCTTTTTCGACCTGGGCATCTGCAGTCATGGTGAATAACAGAATTATTAATGCTGTGACCAGGAATTTTTTCATGATCTATTCCTCCTTTTTATGTTCTGCAGGGCAGAAACTCTGCAGGGTGCAAAAATTACCTTCACCTAAATCCTCTTTACATACACCCACTTAAATCATCATTGATGACATCCCCAAAATCCTCTCCTTTTTCAACACTTTGACAAGCTCAGTGCAGGGCTCAGGACAGCTTTTCGAATACATCCCCCTAAATCTCCCTTCAAAGGGGGATTTTTTATCTCCCCTTTGAGGGGAGATGTCCGCCAAAGGCGGACAGAGGGGTGTTCCTCTTGAGGCTTGTCCCGGACACCCAATCAAGTTGAGTGCAGGCTTAATGCGGGAGGCGATGCTCGATAAAGTCGAGCAGAGGGGTATCCTTTCTCATTTTGTGTATACCTTCCCGGAAGTTTGAAGCTTTCGAGAAGATAATCTTAATTTTGCAGGATTAGTATTACCTAAAACATACAAAAGTAATCTTAGAATATCAAGATTTTTTCTTTGAAAAAATTTTAAATTTTCAGTTTAGTTTTCCTGAATGCTGCTTATTTCAAGCATGATAATATCGCTTATCAAGAGGTTGATTTTGTAGAGATTATGTGGTAATTTAATTGACAAGGCATCTGAAATCTGAGAAAAGATAGTTACATTCTCAGAATTAATTAATACGAAAGATAGTTATGAATATCAAAATTCCTTATGGAGATAATTTTCAACTTTTATCAATTTTTGAAGAAAGATTAAGTTCTATAGTCTATCCCCATGAAGTTGAAATTAAAGATGAAAAAGAGATTATTTCTGAGGCTTTACATAAACCTCTGGGATGCAAGCCCTTCTCTCAATTCATGTCCAAAGCAGGAAAAATTCTTATCATTGTAAATGACGGAACCCGTCCCACTCCTACGGAAAGAATTCTGGATTCAATTCATGATACCATACAGGATAAGGATATTTTCTTTCTTATCGCTACTGGTACCCACCGGGCTCCATCTGAGCAGGAGCTGAGGAAAATATTTGGTAAATATTATACCAGGTATAATAAAAAGATTCTTGCTCATGATGCTGTTAACCATGAGATGGTAAAAGCAGGAGTAACCAAACTGGGAACAGAAGTATGGTATAATAAAATTATTTTTGATTATGACCGGATAATCAGTATAGGCTCAGTGGAACCGCACTATTTTGCCGGATTTACAGGAGGGAGAAAATCATTTCTTCCTGGGATAACTTCCTATAAAACAACTGAAATGAATCATAAATTAGCTCTAGATCCGGATACGGATATATTGAAACTCAGAGGTAATCCGGTGCATGAAGATATGAATCAGGCTCTCAGATTTCTGGATACAAAAAAAATCTTCTCAATTCAGACAGTTCTGAACCGAAAAGACCGAATATATTTTATTTCTTCAGGGGATATTGAACAGACATTTAAAACTGCTGCAGAAAAATGCCTGGAGGTGTATTCAGTTCCGGTAAAAGAAAAAGCAGACATGGTTATTGCCGCAGTTACTCCCCCCATGGATCTTAATTTATATCAATCCCATAAAGCCATGCAGCATGCCAAATTAGCTTTAAAACCCAGAGGGATTATCATTTTGGTGTCGCCATGTTCTGATGGTATGGGTAATACAATTTTTTCCAGATTGTTAACAGGTTCAAAAAGTAAAGAGCAGTTATTAGCCTATGCTGAGAAGAATTTTGTTTTAGGTACTCAAACAGCCGTTAAATTTACAGAATTAAGTAAACAGGCTCATCTCTGGGGAGTAACTGGCATAGAACCGGAAATAGTTACCTCAATTTTTATGAGACCATTTAAAACTTTGCAGGAAGCTGTAAATCAAGCCTTAGTACAAAAACCAGGGGGGAAAGTTTTAGTTTTAATGAATGCCACTCTTACAGTTCCTGTGTTTTCCAGGTAAACCTGACTAAAAATTTATTTTTGCCAGGTCAGCAAATTTTTATTCTTCTGGGGGGAAATCTTTTAGAATTTCTTTAACCGAGTTAACAAAGTTTTCTTCCGGATTAGCGCGGTTTAGAACATCTTTGCCCACACCTTGCCATACAAGTTCTTTTTGCTCAGCATCCACAATATCAATAACCAGAGTCCCTTCTTTGTAGCGGACAACATGACCTGGCCTGACTCTCCGTACTCTGCCCCAGCGACCTGTCCGGTAAGTAGGGGGGGCCCAGTCTTTTTTGTTTTGAACATTGGTATAAAATACTACCAGAAAATCTGCATTTTCTTTGGAGTCAGCTTCTCCATACCCTTTTTCAGAGAATATGGTTTTTATTTGGTTAAGGATATCTTTATTTAATAGGGGATTTCTGATTGTACCTTTTCTGTTTTCTTTATCTCTGGGTGCTTTAACCAGGGAATAGATTTTGTATTGGCTGAAATTCACTGATTCATCGTAATTAACACTCACTCTTACTGTAGAACAGCTGCTAAAGAAAATAACTATAATTAAGGTCATAAGAATTGATAGTGTTTTTTTCATGGTAATTCTCCTTTTTTGAAATAATAAACGTTTAAGGATTTACTATATTGTGTTTATCCGAGAAAGTTTTTTAATTGTAGTAATTTTTTAGTATTTTTTACACTTAATAATTTTAATTAAAGTCTGCGAATTATCTTAGGTTCAAAAAAGTTATGACAGCCAATTAATTTATCAATAAAAAAGATCAGAAGTTCTGCAATTATAAAAAAGAAAAAGAATATGAGCGGACCGTAGTTTTTTAAGGAAAAGAGAGACATAAAGATCATATAGGCAGTAATTGAGATTATCAGGGGCAGTATAAAAACCAGAAATGAAGCTGAAATAACACTTTTAGGTTCTGTTTCAAGTTCAACTGTATCGCCAATTTTAAAAGTACTGTTTTTCAGGTGCAGTTCAATTCTTCTTTTACTTCTGCTGCTGGCATGACACTTGGACTTCAGGGTACAGGTATGGCAACCGCTGTTTGCATCAATTTCAATTATGCAGGTTTGTTTATTCATAGAAACAATTTTTCCTGTTTCCATCATTGGATTAATTCCCCTTTAAAAATAATTAATAAAAAAAATAATAAAATGGGGTGACATTAGCAAGAGAAATGTTTGCCAATCATAATCATCCTCATTTTTATACATGTTAGCATTCCTGCTTTTTTTATGGAAATATTAAGTCCTACAGATAAGGTCTTTACTGTAAAAAAATATCAGCAGTCCAGGATAGTGGTTTATAGTATCCTTCTGGAGTGGAATATCCATGATATTTCACATAATAAATGTCTTTGATAGTGGTAACAGGTGCAGTATCAGGGATGCTGCACTCCATACATAGGTTGATTTATAAAATAAAATTACTGTTCGCTAGAGAAAATATAAAAACAGGGATTTTTTACCATTTAAACCACTGATTGCTGATTGGGCGTTATTTTCAGAAGAAATTACCAAGAATCCGGAGCCTTATAATTCGTCACTTTTTTTGTTAATAAGAGTGATATATGATCTAAATAAAAGTTTCAAACTCTTGTTAAAAAACATCTTTGCAGACCTTTTTTGACAGGTTGATAAGGTAAATGTTTATAATAACTTCCTTCTTGCCTTGAATATTTTTAACTGAATTTCGTCTAACTTATAAATAGCTGCTTTTTATTCGCTACCATTGTCTTTCTCTGTTTCACTTTCTAATATTTCCAAAACAGATCGTTTACCTTGTTTTGCGGCAGCAGCTGCAAGAAGAGTTCGGAGAGACCTGGCAGTTTGCCCGCCTCGTCCAATCACCTTTCCTATGTCTCCATCACCTACATGTAATTCGAATATAATGGTTCGGTCACCAGCAATTTCGTTAATGCGAACTTCATTAGGCTTATCAACTAAATGTTTGATAATAAATTCAATAAACTCTTTCATTG
Organism: uncultured bacterium; assembly: GCA_964442615.1. GTDB lineage: Bacteria > Zhuqueibacterota > QNDG01 > QNDG01 > CAYUAG01 > CAYUAG01. The sequence goes on along the minus strand of CAYUAG010000112.1, from coordinate 5,857 downwards.
ATAATCTCCATTATTTTTCTGGAATTTAACCAGAGTCTGATAAATTAGAATCATTGGCTCATACATTTTTTTCTACATATAAAAACTGATAAAGTAGTTATTGACCAACGCTCAATATATGTATAATCCAATTAAAAAACAAAAATAATATTATATTTTTTTTAAAAAATTAAATTTAATTTAATGGGCCTTTGTCCTATAAAAATAATAGTTGCTGAATTTGAGAGCCTGTTATATGTCATAACTATAAAGAAAAGGTGTCTACTGAAATAAATAATTTTCAATATAAGGTACTATTTTATGAATATTTATGGGCTGTGAACTTTCGTTTATGGCTATAATCCGGTATAGTTTTTATTTATTAGATTTTTCGACAGTTTCCTTAGACTTGGTATTTTTACAGATATTCTAAAATAATTCCAGAGTATGTTTTATAAGATTTACCCCCCCATATTTACCATGCCCTGGAACAACAATCCTGCACTCTGGAAATTCATCAAAAAGTTTATTTAGGGTATTTGGCCATTCATTTAAATAAGCATCTCCTGTAAATCCTAAATTTTCCATTCTAAAGCTTTGACCATGCAACCACCGAATAAAATTTTTTCATGGTATAACCATACAACAATGTTGTCTATTGTATGCCCAGCACCTAAGTATTTAATGATTACCTTTCAATTTAAAAGATTTAGAGTTAAAGAATCATCAAAATTATTTTTAGGAACAGGTAAATTTCTCGACTTTGCTATTTCACATGTTAAATTGTGTACATATGATTCAATACCAATCTCATGAAAATGATTAAGACCACCCATACAGTCAATATGCCAATGCGTCACAATTACTCCCTTGATTGTCAATTTCAAAGAATATTGCACCCAATAGAATAATTCTTTTGCAGTTTTATCATTCCAGGTTGTATCCACAATATAGGCCTTATCTCTAATTATATAAATTAAGCTATTTGCAGGAAAATGATCAGATTTTTTCAATTTTGTGTAGGAGATATGAATGTAACAATTCCGAGAGATTTTTATTATCTCGAGATTTTCAGAATTTTTAATTTTTTCATCATTTGCATAAGAATTAAGGCCTACACAAAGAACTAATAAAATTATCTGAATTATATTTCTTAAATTTAACATAAATCTTACCTTTGAAAATAATTAATCCCAAGCACAGCAGGTCTAATGATTAGCTTGAGCTGCTGTATCCTGGTGCAAATTTATCCTTTTGAACAAGGTTTATACCGAGAAAAAAAACCGTGGTTTTCTGAGTATTGACAGGCTCAGTTGACCTCATACCTTGTTAAGCAGCCACCTTATACAGAAGATATTTTTTTCGTATGATAAGTACCATTATATTTTATACCAAGGGAACCTTTATAATTTACTTCTGCTCTCTGGATACTCCGGATTCTGCCTGGATTGCTTGCCAAAGCTCCTCTGGTCGCTGTGAACCTATCAGTATTCGTTTTCCATTTGTTAATTCCAACTGCACTCCGCCATTTCCACTTACATTATAGGCTTTGCCTTTCAATCCAGATCGGATCCCCCAACCACCATATTCCAGGATTGGACGGTAGTTGCGAACTTCATACCTTTTTAATTCTTTAAAGGCTATCTTATGGAAATGACTGTGGAAAGGATAAAAGCGGATGTAGATTCCATCACTATTAACTTGGATGATTAGTTTACCGTAAAGAAACAAGGCTGGCAGACCTATACCAAAGATGAGCCAGAAAATGAAGAGCAGAATATCTGGCATGGGTCTGTCTCCAAATGGACGATGCATAAGAAGCTGCTCCACCCAGGCATACCACATCAGACCAGAAATGGCAATGACAACAGCCCAAATCCAGAATTGTCGAAACTTTTGAACTTCACTAAAAGTCGGATTTATGGTATTTTCGTGATTCATCTGTTTTTTCCTTTATAGATAGTGATGACTGCCATCGTAAATTTTTCAAAGTCACTATACTTTTATCCTGAGAGTAGCAAAAATTAGCTGTTATCTGTAAATTTTCTATAAGTAAGAAGATATTTTTTTTATCAAAAACCGCTCAGGTGTTTATTTTAAATATAATTTTTATTATAATCAGATGAAATCTGAATTAATGAGAGCATATTATAAAAATCTGTTAAACAATAAAAGAATTATTAACAGTTAATAATAATAAATTATTATCTATATGTCAAGGATTTTTGTTGTAAAAAAATTATAATATGGTTAAATATGTATAGTTTTTTATAATTTTTACTCACTAACATTCTTAATAGTATGCTGTGTTAAACACCATATTCTAAATCATATTCAACCGACTTTAGCAAGCTCAGCCGAAGAATTCGTATCCCACCTTATGGAATTATTTTTATAATAGAGATTATCCGTTGTAACACCTAACTTAGGATGTAATCAATTTTTTTATCTCTTCTACATCAGGTATTTTCCCTGTTATCTTTACTTTCCCGTCCACAGCCAGACCCGGGGTTATCATTATTCCGAAGTTCATAATCTCATTGATATCCTCTACCTTCTCGATTTGATAATCAATTCCAAGGTCTTGGGCTGCTTGTTCGGTAAGCTCGGTGAGCTTTTTACATTTGGGACAGCCGGTACCTAATATTTGCAGTTTTTTCATGATTTATTTCCGTTATTTTTTTAAATATTTAAACAAATGCCCCAAAAATCAGTCCGGAGACAGTTGCCATTATTACTACCAGGGTCACAAAAATCATAGTCTTTTTGGTGCCGATCACACTCCGGATAACCAGCATGTTGGGCAAGGAAATAGCTGGTCCGGCCAGAAGCAGGGCCAGAGCAGGTCCTTTACCCATGCCGTTAGTAATTAGACCTTGAATAATGGGGACTTCGGTTAAAGTGGCGAAATACATGAAGGCACCCACAATGGAGGCGAAGAAATTAGAAAAAACCGAATTTCCGCCGACCAGTCCTGAAATCCAACCTGAAGGAATAATGCCCTGTCCGCCTTCTGGTGAACCTAGCAGGAAACCGGCCACCAGGACTCCCACAGCCAGCAATGGAAGGATCTGTTTGGCAAATCCCCAGGTGGAAGCCATCCATTCCTGCGGCTCTCCCTCTTTTCGGCTGATAAGTATAGATGTTCCGAGGACGGCGACAGAAAAGGGGATAAGGGGATTACCTTTGAGCAGGAGTGCTGTTATCACCACCGGAATTCCGGCCAGGATAACGTTTTGGCTTTTGATCTTTAGGATCGTTACCAGGGAGACACCAAAAAGCAAACCGAAGAATGCAGTGATCCACCATTTGGCTGACCAGATCGTGTGCCAGATTCCAAAAGAGGTGTCTGGTCTTCCCCAGTTGGCGAAAACCAGAATGGCAATAAGGATAAAGAATTGTAAAGCTGTCTGCCATAGAGGGCAGGTCTCCTTCGGCTCCGGCATCATGAGTTGGGTTTTGGCTTTCTGCTTTTCCTCTTTAATATAAATAAAATGCATGATGAGGCCGATAACCACACTGAAGATGATAGCTCCGATGACACGTGCTATGCCCAGTTCAGGTCCCAGAATTCGGGCTGTCAGGATGATGGCCAGTATATTGATGGCAGGGCCGGAGTAGAGAAATGCTATAGCTGGGCCGAGACCTGCGCCCCGTTTGTGTATACTTGAAAACAAGGGAAGTACTGTGCACGAACAGACGGCAAGAATGCCCCCGGACACAGAGGCAACCAGATATGCAAGCCATTTTTTTGCATTTGCACCGAAATATTTGATCACTGCTGCCTGGCTGATAAACACACTGATAACTCCGGCAATAAAAAATGCCGGTACCAAGCATAGCAGTACATGTTCCCGGGCATACCATTTGGCTAAAGTAAATGCTTGCTGAATGGCTTGAATAAACCTCTGTTTTTCTATAGGGAGATAATAGGCCAGGAGAAACAGGGCTGTAATCAACAACAAATTTTTATACTCTTTTTTCCAATTCATATTTTTAAATTCTTTTTATATTTCGTTAAAAAACGAATTGTATAATTAAAAAATTAAGTCCCGCATATCTTTTCACGGTCAACAACTTTAACTCTTTCCCGGTCCTGTTTAATGATTTTTTTATCAGGAAGCCATTTCTGAACCAGAGGGATTAATTCTTTAAGATACTGTTGCTGACTTCTTGTGTTCAAATAGTAATTTACCCATTTATTTTCCTTCTGATCAAAGATAAAACCAGCATCTTTCAGAATGGAGAGGTGTTTTGACACGGTTGAAATTGCCAGTCCCAGAATACTGGTTATTTCACAAACGCATAAGGGCCGGATTTCCAGCATTTTTAAAATCCGGATACGATTGACATCGGACAGGGCTTTGAATATTTTTACAAGTTGATTCATGTTTACATTTCGTTTTTTGACGAAATGTAATAAAATAATAGATGATTGTCAAGTATTTTGTACCCTAGATTTTCAGAGTGCGAATAATCACTCATCCCTTCCAATTAAGATAAAGGTTTTCATTAAGATGCTAGGATTGATATTAATTTAGTCAGGATTCCGGCTGAAATCTAAAAATTTTGTTAGATTAATGTGACATTCAAATAAGTAATAGTAAACAATTTTACTTGTCTTACATAAATTATGTTCAATCTGTCTTTTTTACTTTGGTTATTAATCCGCCTTATATTTGACAAAATATAAAATATTCCTTACATTATTAAAATTCTGTTATTAAAAAGATTAAATGTAGTAGTTACAATGTAAGTTGTTAGTAAGAGGAACTATGGCAAAGATATTACTCGATAAAGTTTATGATCCCCAAAAGGGAGAAGATAAGTGGTATAAAAAATGGGAAGAGAACCATCTGTTTTCTGTAAATCCGGAAAGCAAAAAACCAAAGTACACAATTGTAATACCTCCCCCAAATGTTACCGGAATGCTCACCATGGGTCATATACTGAATAATACCATACAGGATTTATTGACCAGATGGAAACGTATGGATGGGTATGAAGCTCTGTGGCTTCCTGGTACTGACCATGCAGGAATAGCTACCCAGAATAAGGTTGAGGCTGCTTTGAAAGAACAGGGATTAACCCGTTATGACCTGGGGAGAGAAAAACTGATTGAAAAGGTATGGGAATGGAAAGAGAAATTCGGTGGTATAATTTTAAAACAGTTGCGTAAACTGGGTGCCTCCTGTGATTGGAGCAGGGAACGATTTACCATGGATCAAGGCCTCAGCAATGCAGTAAAAGAGGTATTTATTCGTCTTTATGAAAAAGGACTTATTTACCGAGGCAGGAGGCTTATAAACTGGTGTCCTCGATGTAAAACTGCTCTTGCTAATGAAGAAGTTTTTAATGTTGATATAAAGGGAAAATTTTGGGATATTGCCTATCCTATTCAAGGGAGAGATGAATATATCGTGGTCTCCACTACCAGACCGGAAACCATGCTGGGTGATACTGCTGTTGCGGTGCATCCTGAGGATAAGCGCTATAAAAATTTAATTGGCAAAACAGCGATTCTTCCTTTACTGGATAGAGACCTACCCATAATAGCAGATAAACATGCTGATCCGGAAAAAGGGAGTGGTGCGGTAAAGATAACCCCAGCCCATGATTTCGATGATTTTAAAGTTGGAATTCGGCATAATCTGGAACAGATTTCTGTTATTGATGAAGATGGTAACATAAATGAAAATGGGGGAATTTATCAGGGACTTGATCGATTTGAAGCAAGAAAGAGAATTTTACAGGATCTTGAAAAGTTGAATTTACTCAGGGGAGAAGAGAATAGAATTACTCCAATCCCTCAATGTTATAGGTGTGATACTGTTATAGAACCATATCTTTCTGATCAGTGGTTTGTAAAGATGAAACC
>CAYUAG010000111.1:0-11670 GCA_964442615.1 uncultured bacterium | reverse complement strand
CCCTTTAATCATATCTTAAGTTAAAATATAAAAAGAATAAGATTAAGAAATTATTAGTAAAATTATAAAAAATAATTTTGAATTTCAAGTAAATAGTTCACACTTACTGAGTAGCACCCAATCTTTATAATCGGATTTTCAGAAGCAGGATACAATACAGTCTGATCCAATAAATAATTTTTATATTTTTTGGATGGTGGAAATAAATTTAACTTTTTTTAAAGGAATTTTTATTTTTAGGAATCACTTTGGGGAGAATTACAACCATTATCAGCTTAAATTTCTACAGCCATTTTTTCTTATGGAAATACCACACCATCAAGATACCAATAAATCCCATTATCCCCAACACTATAAAATACCCCCACTTGAACTGCAGTTCAGGCATATTTGCAAAATTCATCCCGTAAATTCCTGCTATGAAAGTCAAGGGAATAAAAATGGTCGCAATGATGGTGAGTACCTTCATGACCTCGTTCATTTTATTGCTTATATTAGAAAGATACATATCCAGTAGTCCGGTAATAATATCACGCATGGTCTCTACCATATCAATTATCTGGATGGTATTATCATAAACATCGTTCAGATAAATATTGGTTGAAGAGGTGATTAAAGATGATTCTGTGCGCTGCAGTTTTGTAATTTCCTCCCGAAGCGGCCATACGGATTTACGGAGGAAAAGAAGATTTCGTTTCAGGGAATGGAGTTTTTGGAGTACTTCTGGAATCGGATTTTCCATAACCTCATTCTCTAAATTTTCCGTTACCTCTCCGGTCTGTTCCAGTATAAAAAAGAAGTTGTCGACCACTGCATCTATAAGAACATAGGCAAGATAATCAGTTCCCATAGAACGTATTTTTCCTTTCCCAGTTCGGATGCGATTACGTATAGGATCAAATAGATCACCTTCTTGTTCCTGAAAGGATATAACACAGTTTTCAGTAATGAGGATGCTCACTTGTTCTGTATTAAAATTGGTAGCAGTAGAATTATTGGCATGCATACGCAGGATAATGAATAAAAACTCCTCCAGATCCTCCACTTTGGGACGCTGGTTTGTGTTCACAATGTCTTCAAGTATAAGGGGATGAATATTAAAATGTTTACCGATTTTTTCAATCAAATCCACTTTATGGATACCATCGATATTAATCCAGGTAACAGATGCAGTATCCCGATATTTAAAAGTCTCTTCCACTGAAGAACATACCTTCTCTTCTACTTTATCGGTAGAATAATCAAAAATGGTTATCTTAGGGGGTTTTTGCCTTTTTGTACCGGTATACACTAAAGATCCAGGAGCAAGACCTGCCTTTTTTGAACGAGTAAAAAAAAGCCAACGCATTTTCTTTTTCCTCCTTGTAGGTAAATTTATAATCTATTTTTCTTTTTCAAGTATTACATTCAGGGGTGGTGACTGGTCTTGTTTATCTTTACCCATGTACAGAGTAAGATGAGGGTAAGGGATTTCGATGTTGTTTTGATCAAATGCTTTTTTCAGTCGTCTGTTGTATTCCCTACCTATTCGCCACTGTTTGATTGGTTTGGTAGTAATACGGGCTTTGATTATCAGAGCAGAATCTGCAAATGTATCCAGACCGAAAATTTCTAGAGGCTCGAGAATATCATTTTTAAACTCCGGATCTTTTCTTAGATTTTCGTCAACCTGTTTCATAATCTTCATTACTTCATCGACATCCTCTCTGTATGCAACCCCGATTTCAAATAGATAGCGTGAAAATCCTTTGGTCATATTAGTTACCACACCTATATCGCCGTTTGAAATAAAGTGGACATTACCGGCAAGATCCCGGAGGACGGTCATTTTAAGGGTCATTTTTTCAACAATACCTGACTTATCTTCAATCCGAATTACATCACCCACCCGATATTGATCTTCCATAAGAATGAAAAAACCACTGATCAGATCCTTAACCAGACTTTGAGCCCCGAAACCAACAGCCAGCCCTAATATTCCTGCAGCTGCAAGGATGGGTCCGATGTTAATACCAAGTTCTCCTAGTATAATAATCACTGCTACTGCACAGATGATTATAACCCAGACATTTCTGAAAATGGAATTCAAGGTATCAGAGCGTTTACCGAACTCCTCGTCATCACTTTTCTTTTCCCTGACAGCTGCAAATATTTTATCAGATAGATAATTAATAACCCGGATAAGGATGAATGTTCCCACTATAATCAATAGAATAGTAAGTCCGGTTTCCCGTATCCAGGTAATCAAAATAGGTAATATATTATTCATGATATTTCTCCCACGTACATTCTACTTGGTGTTAAAATAAATTGTTAAACATCCAGTTAGACACATGTCTGCATTGAAAAATTGGTTTATTTTTTCTCTTACTCCTTAGTGTAAAGGTTTGCTGTTTCTTTGAGAAGATTTTGGAGGTTTTCAACCATTTCATGTGTATCTGTAATGCCGCCATCTAAAAGCATTACACTGGTATATAGATTATTGACAAGTTTGGTTAAAAGGGCATCCTTGGGATTTTTGTTATAGATGTCAAGCATTTTATTTATTAAAGGATGATTTTTGTTTATCTCCATCTTTTTCGGAATAGGTTTGCTTTCTTTGTTAAGCATTTGCATGATTCTTTCCATCTGTTTTGACATCTGTTTATTAATGCCAATGAGCATGGCAGGACTATCAATCAGACGATCGGATAGTAAAACGTCTTCAACTTTATCCCCCAGAATATTTTTCATTCGTCTGCTTAACTTTTCCAGTTCTTTATGTTTTGCACTACTTACATCCTTTTTCTTTTTATCCGTGCTTATAAGTTTTTCAATTTTTGAGAGATCTGCCTGGTCAGCTGAGATAATTTTTTTCTGCTCGTACTCATACAATCCGGGAAGAACAAATTCATCAACCGGATCATAACAGTATAAAATTTCAATATCACTTTTTCTGAAGATCTCCAGAGTTGGATTATTATCAAGATCCTCTCTAGAAGGTCCAGAAAGAAAGTATATTTCTTCCTGATTTTCACCCATACGCTCAACATAGGTTTTAAGATCGATTAGTTCATCTCTATCTTTACATTTTGATGAATTAAAACGGAAAAGATCGGATAGTTTATCTTTATTACTATAGTCAGTGTATCCTTCTTTCAGAATACGACCGAATTGATCCCAAAATTGTTTATATGTATCTGGTTCTTTTTGGGAAAAATCCTTCAGATAGGAGAGGAATTTACTTACAACTGTATTTTTAATTTTAATCATGTAGGGATTTTCTTGGAGTGTTTCTCTGGAAATGTTCAAGGGCAGATCATCACTCTCTATTACTCCTTCCACAAATCGCAGATAAGCAGGCAGTATCTCTTTAGCTTGCGGATCTACCATGATTCGTTTGACAAAAAGATTTATACCTGAATCTTTTCTGCTGAGTCCCATGAGCTCGAAGTTGGTTTTGGGAATGAAGAGTAGAACATTGAATTGCAGAGGTACATCTGCTTTAAAATGATACCAGGTTAAAGGATCATCATTCTGACGAGCCATAAATTTAAAAAATTCTTTATAATCTTTTTCCTTTACAGATGATTTTGGCTCCCGCCAGATAGCAGAAATTCTATTAGCTTTTTCCCCATCAAGAAGGATGGGAAAAGGTACAAAATTGGAATATTTTTCAATTGCAGATTGAACAGATGATTTTTCGGTAAATTTTTCAGCATCCTCTTTTAAATGAACTTTTATGGTTGTTCCTCTTTTTATATCTTTTGAAGCTGGAGCAATCTCAAAAGAACCTTGACCTGTACTTACCCAGGTATACGCTGACTTATTTTTCTGAGCTGATTTGGTAGTTATTTCAACTTTTTTTGCTGCCATAAAAACAGAATAGAATCCTACCCCGAATTTTCCAATAAGATTTGCCTTATTTTCATTTTCTGCAGAAATTGCTTTTAAAAATTCAGAGGTGCCGGAACGGGCAATAGTTCCAATATTATTTTTAAGTTCATCCCTGGTCATGCCGATACCAGTATCAGAGATAGTAAAGATTTTGTTATCCTTGTTAAGGTCAATTTTTATCTCAAAATCAAGATCTTTATCACATATTTCTTGTCCAAGCAATTTTTTCAGACGTACTTTATCCAGAGCATCCGCAGCATTGGAGATAAGTTCGCGTATGAAAACATCTCTATAGGAATATAGTGAGTGGGTCAGTATATCTAAGAGCTGAGTGATCTCAGCTTTAAACTTATAACTTTTTTTATCAGTCATTCTTACCTCTCATTAATAAATATTATGATTTTACATTTATAAAATAATTTTTTTTGCTATTTTTGTCAAGTAGAATAAGGAAATTCTTTGAATTATTTTATTTTTTATTCAATTTTTGTTAAGGTTAATTTTAGAAGTTTATGCTGAATTCTTTGATGAACTCAGAACAGGTTTTGTCAAAGGGTGATTTGAGAATGAGTTTACTAGGTATAACATTGTTTTAATACAAAAATTTATTTTTGCTTTATTTATCCGTTTTTTTACTTTTTACATGAAAAATGGTATTGGGAAATAAATGAAAAAGAATATTAATTATCAACTATCAGACCCTTCATTATGGCAGGGCAGAATCCATGATACCAATAACTGTGAGTCATTCCGTTGGCACCAGGTGATTGAATTTCTGGATCATACAACTGTGAATACTGGTACAGTATCAGACAGATTTTGCTTTTTAGGGTACTGCTGTGTTGCAGTAGTAAAACAAAATAAAGGGCGAACTGGTGCAGCCAAGGGTCCTTCCTGCATTCCTAGGGAAATGGCAAATATTCCCTGTTATTTTAGTTAAAAAATTCAACTCTACGATGCAGGAAACATCATTAGTCTGAAACAAAACCTGGAAAAACCTCATAGTAATCTGACTAAAAGAGTAGAAAAAATTCTCTCCCTGAATCTATTCCCCTTACTCATTAGGTGGAGGACATGATATGATTGTAGGATATTTTCAGGGACAATTAAATAAAAAAATGGAAGAATCCTGGGAATAAAACAAAGCTGCTAAGCTTGAACAAAATATTTTTAAATGAAAATTCCAAGACCAATCCGGGCACTGCAAAAGCCTAAAACAGAACCTGCCATAACATCACTGGGATAATGTACTCCATTATAAACTCTTGAGAATCCAATTAAGGAAGCGGTTGTGTAGAAGGGAATTGAGAGAGAGGGATAAAAATGATGAAATAGGGTTGCCATTAAAAAAGCACCGGCAGCATGTCCCGAGGGAAAACTAAACTCATCAGGAATACGCATTAACCGGTTAATCCCCGGAATAACGTTAGACGGTCTCAAACGTTTGATTTTATTTTTGATAAAGCGATAAGCTAAATGTTCTATTATGAAAGAAGTAACACCGATATGAAAAATAAGTTGAGTATGAGCGTAGTCAAGAGCCATAACTATCCCGCCGATTACGGGATATAAGTATCCATAGCCAAAATGAGAAGCAGCAATCATAATTTTATCTATTAACCTTTTTCCATTCCAACCTGAAATTTTTATACACAGTCTGGAATCAAGGTTTCTTAAATGTATGTAGGTTTTTTTAAACATATAATTGTAATTATTACCTTTATAAAAATTTATACTATTATTTGTTTTTCTTTCATTATTTTATTAGCAATTCATATGCCAGAATTTTCAGGCACCTGATATTTATTATTAAAAATTTAACGATTATTTTTTTATTTTCCAAACTTTTCTTTTAAAATATTTAGGAAGGATTCATTCAGAAAAAATTTACCAACTTTATCCAGCTGGTATTTCTTTAGTGTAAAGTTTGAATTGTGTTCGGGTATTATACCCTCAGCAAGGGTATTTTTTTGCATTAAAAATTCTTTATCTGATAGCTTCCTTGCTTTTTCATATGTTTCTAATATTTTTTGTCTATATGCATTTTGTTCAGTTTTACTAAATTTTTGAATATATTTTTCAATTTTATCTATGTGCATATCAACGAGTATATCTTTTACCCTATCGTATTTGGATTGGGACATATATCTAATTTTTTCTAAGAGCTGTACTAGTCTTTCTGAACTGGTTTCCACTGATTGACCAATTCTGCCATTTTTAGGAGGAATAGTACAGGGCATGAAATCATCAATCACAATTAACTGGTTTGGTGACAATATCTCTTTAACCTCCTTCTGTAATATGATTAATTTTTCTCCCTTAATATCTTCAAGATCATGTTGTTGTTTTTTCATCTGATGAATTTGGTTTTTCAACCTCTCTGATATTTCTTTATCCTGCAGCAGAGTTTTTTTCAGGTTTTCTAATATATTTTTAAATTCAGTTTTATTTTCATTTAATTGGTCATAAAAATCTTCTTTAACCATTTGAGCTTCTTCTATCTTCTGTATCAAAGATTCAACCTGTTCATTAGTCAGATACAGACCATTGATAAGGTTTAGAAGCACAATTTCGTGGTTTAGTTTGGTTAAGCCAGTTAGTTTTTCTTTAGTATCGGATGCAGGTAAAGTATTAAAGTAGAATACAATGAGTATAAGTACATATTTCATGATGTTTTTAATAGACATAGCACACCTCACTATTTATATATTGTCTGCACTTCAATCTTCAATTGAATAAACGGATTTTAAGAAAATTTATTGTAAAGTATATAATTTTATAATTACGATGACATACAATTTTGACAGGATTAACAGGATATGCAAGATTACATAAGGAATGTTTGATAGGGGATATATTCGGATGTTACATTGTTATTGATAAGTAAAATTCTAATTATCTTGTTCATCCTGTCTAATATAATAAAAAGTGAAAATGATAAGTCAGTGTATTGAGGAAATCATGAACTAGGGATTAAGATTGGTAAGATCTTCTAAATCAAGGAGATTAATGCCATGTTCCTCAGCAGCTTTATGCTCCCGTTCAGTATTGAATCCCCAGGTAGCGAGGAATGAATGTACTCCCAGATCTTTAACCTTTAACAGGTGAGAAACCTTATCATCAATAAAATAAATATCAGTGAAATCAAGATTATGAAGTTGGCGTAATTTAATCATATACTCTCTTTTTGTGCTGGCAAAATCTTTATCCAGAATGTTTTCAGAAGAGAAAAGATCTGCGATTCCGTATTTATTTAAAAGAATATTTACTGAATGTACATCTTTGGAGGTTGCAATAGCAGGAAGAAAATATTTGCATAGCCTTCTTACTGCTTCAGGTATACAGGGAAAAGGGGGGAGTAATTCAGCCCATACTTCCGGGTTATTTTTTTGTAAAGAGTATCGATATTTATAAAATAGATTGTTGTAGATTGTAATTTTTTGAGTATCTGTAGCTTCCTTCAGATTGTCAAAGTCCTTTTGAGACAAAATGGTATCAAATATATCCCTATCAATAATTTTTAAGATTATAAAATAATCTTTAGCAAAATTACCAAGAGGCATTAATCGGGTAAATTTTTTAACAAACTCAGGATTATCCTGTTCAAGATTTATTACATTTTTAGGAATTAGAGGGCTTTTGATAGGTAGATTGTGGTCCGGAGTGCATTGTAAATAAGTATTTACTGCTGTCATGATGGTATCATGGATAGAGTTGCATAGCACTCCATCGAAATCAAAAGCAATTATTTTTTCCTGTTTTGTTGTCATTTATAAGTTTCTATTGATTTTTCTGCGTGATTATCATATTTTTCAAGTACTTCCGGATCCAGGTTTTTTTTCTGTATGAATTTTTCTAAAAGGGTATAACCTTTCTGCCAGCCTTGTTTTTCGAATTTTATTTTTTCTGTTCCAGCAGGTGTATTGACATTCTCCCAAAAAGTTTTGGATTCATCTCTATGCTTCATTTCTTTGAACTGAAGCAGGTGACCTGCTTCATGGAAAAGATGAAACAGAGGAATGGTAAAGTCAGTCTCATTCTTTCGGTAAAAGACGATAATAGTGGGATGTTTTGAAGGTGGAAAAAAGTAGGATATACTTTCCTGTATTTCAATCAACTGTACAGAAAGTTCAGAAAATATATCCCAGCAGAGAAATGATTTTGCTTTATCTAAGATGGATTTTGAAATCATTCATGAAACCATTCTAAAAAATCCACAAAAGACACGGAATTCACGAAATATAAAACATAAGTTTAATAAAAATTTCGTGTGTTTCGTGTATGTAATACCTGCCCTGTTAAATTTAGTAATTTATTTAACAGGGGGAGATGTCTTTTTAGAGTGAACTCTTGTATAAAAAAAACCACAGAATCTACTGATAAGTTGGTTGATCAAGTACTAAATTATACTAAGTATTTGATTATTCTGTGCTTTCTGTGGTTTTAATATTTTAAAGCTCTAGTCTATTGTGCTAAAGCTTCCAGAGTTTTTGCAAGCAGTTTCCAAAAATCCTCAACTGAGCCGATATGGACTCTCTCATCTGGAGAATGAGGATTTTCAAGGTCAGGGCCGAATGAAATCATATCCATTCCCGGACATTTCTCACCAATGATACCGCATTCAAGTCCAGCGTGAATAGCTAGGATTTCAGGATTTTTTCCGGTTACCTCTTTATGGATTTCTTTCATGGTTTTCAATAATTTTGAATCAAGGTTTGGTGCCCAACCCGGATAGCCTTCCTTTTGATCTACATGTGCATCTGCCAGGTTGCCAATTGCTTCGATAGTAGTTCTCACTGCTTCTATGGCAGAATCTATAGAACTTCTAGAACTGGAATATAAACTTGCTTCATTTCCTTTACTTTTTACAATGGCAAGACTTGTGGATGTTTCTACCAGGTTTTCTATCTCCTGACTCATTTCTATAACACCATGAGGAATTGCCAGAATCAAATCCAGGAGTTTCTCCTGCTCCTCCTTCTGCATAGGAGTAGCTTCGGCATCTGCTTTTTCCATATTCCATTTTACATTTTTTTCTACTACTTTGAATTCAAAAGTGATAGCTTTGAATCTATTCTCAATTTCATTTTTTAATTCATCAGCTTTATCATCAGAAATAGCAATAAAAGCAAATGCTTCTCTCGGTATAGCATTATGTTTATTACCACCTTCAATACTGATGAGTTCAAAGGGGATTTTTGTTTTATATAACATTCTGGTAAGAAATTTGGTTGCATTCCCACGGCCTTTATCTATATCCAGTCCGGAGTGTCCCCCGCGAAGACCTGATAGAGAAATTTTGTAAACAGAACCGGAAGCTGAATCCTTTCGGTTAAGTTTGAAGGTTATTTCCGTGTCAGCCCCTCCGGCACATCCTACGAAAAAGGCACCAGATTCTTCACTGTCGAGATTAAGGAGTATCCTGCCCTTGACAAAATCAGGGGTAAGATTATTTGCACCATTTAAACCGGTTTCTTCATCCACAGTGAACAGAAGTTCAAGAGGGCCATGAATTACTGAGTCATCTTCCAGAAGAGCAAGCCCGGCAGCAACTCCGATACCATTATCTGCGCCCAAGGTTGTACCTTCTGCTGTTACCCAGTCTCCTTCGATTTTAACTTTAATTGGATCTTTACTAAAATCATGATCTACATCTGAATTTTTTTCGCATACCATATCCTGATGACCTTGAAGTACAACGATAGGTGCATTTTCATACCTTTTGGTTGCTGGTATTTCAATAATTATATTACCAACACTGTCTCTTCTGCTTTTACAATTGAATTTATCGGCAACAGATATCAAGTAATCACCAAGAGGACCCTCATGTCTTGATTCATGAGGAATTTTTCGTATTTCATCAAAGTATTTCCATAAAAGTTCTGGTTTTAAGTTAGTTAAAGGTGATGACATAGTCTCCTCCACATTTTTATATAGAATTATTCTTTTTGTTTTAATATATTATAATTATTGGGAAAGTCAACCTAAATTAATAGATTAAAAAAAATTTTAAGTGTAATATAAAAATGTATTGAATTTATAAAAAAAATTGTATACAATAAAAGTAAAAATTGGAGGTAAATTGAAAAAACAATCAAATCAAAAAAATAATGATAACATTTTTTCAAGAAGAGATTTTTTCAAAATAGGAGGATTGGCTGCTGCTGGTTCGACTTTGACTATGTGTTCTTTTAGAAGTAAAGAAGAAAAGGCTGGTAAGAATAAAAATTATAGGAAGCTGGGTCGCACGGGATTTAAAGTATCTGATATTGCTTTAGGAGGAGCAGCAAATGATCCGAAAGTTGTCCGTTATGCTTATGATCAGGGGATAAACTATTTCGATACTGCTGAGAGTTACTCAGGCGGTGCATCTGAAAAGGCAATTGGTGATGCTATGGAGTTTATGAATAGAAAAAAAATATGGATCACTACCAAAATACATTTTAAACCTGAAGAAACTGAACAAAATCTCTTGGATAGATTTACTAAATGTCAGGAGAGATTAAACACAGAGTATGTGGATGCTTTATTCATTCATGGAGTTGAAAGTGTGGACATACTTAATCATAAGGATTTTCATGCTGTAGTTAAAAAATTGAAAGCAGACGGGCGCTTAAAACATGCAGGTATTTCCTGCCATGGTCCGCAAGGAAGTGAAGGCGATAGTTTTGAGAAAATAATTACTACAGCAGCAGAAGATGGCAGATTTGATTTGATGCTTTTAAGTTATAACTTTATGAATAAAGATGATGCAGAGAAAGTCCTTAAAGTATGTAATAAGAATAATATTGGAACCACTGCCATGAAGACCTGTCCAGGTGTTATTACTGTTGATCCGGTTGATCCGGAAAATTTAACCAAAGAGTATCAGGAAGCTGTGGAGAGTATGGTAAAAAGAGGATTATCTCGGTCGGATGCAATTCAAAGATTAGAACGATATGTGGAGAGACAGAAGAAAACAATTGAGCAAACAAAACCCTTTGCAGATAAACATGGAATTAAAACTAATAAAGAATTGCGCAAAGCATGTTGTCAATGGGTTTTACAGAATCCTGATATGCATACTGCTTGTCTCAGCCTGGAAACTTTTGATGATATAGATGAATTTATCGGGCTTTCTGGAACAAAATTAAATGTTGCCTATAATTCCATGTTAAAGGATTACGAAAAAGTATTCAGTAATTTGTACTGTAGACACGGTTGTTCCTCCTGTTTAGACAAATGCAGCAAAGGACTTCCTATTAGTACAATAATGAGATATTCCTACTATTTTAAAACCCATGGCTGGGAAAAATATGCTATACAGAAATATGCTGCATTAGAAGATAAAAATGGTTTATACTGTTTAGATTGTGATGCACCTTGTGCTAACAGTTGTCCTTATGAGCTGGACATACAGTCAAATATGGTTTATTCTCATTCATTGCTTTCATTGGGTTAGAAATGGTTTAACTTTTTTTCAAGCTAAACCATTAAGAGGTTATAAAGAATAAAAAAGGCAAAATTAAAAAGAAAAAGTAGAAATAGTAATAGCTAACGAGACTGTCGAAAAACCTATTAAATTAAAAGAAATTGTTAACTTGACTAATTGCTCATAATTGTTTAACTTCTTATAATTACAATAAATTAGAGGAAGTTAAATGCCAAAATTCAAATCATACAATTATGATCAAACTATCATGGTACCAGTGAATCTACAAGATCAACTGGTACCCGGTTCTTTGGAATTTGCCATACACTACCTGGTTGACAACCAGATAGACCTCTCCGGCTTTGAAGCGCGATTCAAGAACG